>JAOUAE010000013.1 GCA_029861085.1 Candidatus Nitrosopumilus sp.
GTTAAAATCTTGCATGAAACAATAGGAGAATAAGTAGAGTACAAACATTGTGGTAGACGATTTTATGATATGAAAGAAAAAATTTGTTTTTTTTTTGATTGTTATACTCAGACATCAACATAGCAATCGGATTAAATCAAATTTAATTGCTTTTCCAAAGTTTGTTTTTCTGACCTTATTTTAGAAATCCTATCCGAAATGGGCATAATTATACGCTCAGATTCAGGAGAAGATGTAAAATTTTGTTTGATTTCAAAAATTCGTTGAGTTAATTGGTTTTCAGCTAAAACTAATGAAACATAATTTCGAAGTTTCAGATTTTAAAGAATCTATTTCAGACATATTCATTATCGTGGAGGACTCCAGCTCTCTTCCATAGAATCATCAATGTTTTTAGAAATAAGATATTGTTTCCCACATTTGAAACATTGCCACATGAATTTATCATCTTTCATAGTTTGGTATTGTACAGGCAACAAGCAGGTAGTATATTGCAATATTTCAGGAATTAAATTATTCACAATTGGAATTTTAGTCATTAAAACAAAGTATAACATTCAAGTATAAAATAGATATTATGAAAATCATTACATTCAAAAAAATTAAAGGAAAAATAGATTAGTACTGAAAATGAGAAAAGAGTGTGAATTTACTTTCTATCGGCGGATCTGATCCGTCATCAGGTGCAGGAATTCAAAGTGATGTTAAAACTTTTACAGAATTTAATGCCCATGGATTAACAGTGATTACCGCAATTACAAGTCAAAACACATCAAGTTTTGGAATAGTAGAGCCAGTATCACAAAAAATTTTAAAAAATCAATTAGAATCGGTAATATCAGATTTTAAAATTGATGGAATCAAAATTGGAATGGTTTTCAATTCCCAAATCATCAAAATGATATACAGTCAATTAAAAAAATTGAAAATACCAATAGTCGTTGATCCGGTAATCAAATCAACTACAGGAGGGATGCTGATAGAAAAATCAGCTATGACAAATTATCAAAAATACATAATTCCTCTTGCCACAGTAATTACGCCAAATAAATTTGAGGCAGAAATATTAGCAAAGAGTAAAGTAAATTCAAAAAATACAATAGAAAAAATTGCAAAGATCATCCAAAAAATGGGGGCAAAAAATGTGATAATCACAGGTATCGAAGGAAAAAATAACAAGATGTCAGATTTTGTATTAGAAAAAAATACCAACTATACTATTTCAGGGGACAAAATTGCAAGAGTAAATCATGGTAGCGGATGCAATTATTCTGCTGCAATGATATTTGCAATTGCAGAGAATAAAACGATACGAGAATCAGTAAAATTTGCAAAAAAATTTACATACAATTCAATAAAAAATGCAAAAAAAATTGGAAAAGGGATTACAATAACAGACATTCAAAAACAAGATAAAATCAATATAGAATTATCACACGCAATTAACAAATTTGTAGAAATTAAAGATATTTACAAAAATATTCCAGAATGTCAAACAAATTTTGTATATTCCAAACAAAAACCAAAATCAACAAAAGATGTTTTAGGAATATCTGGAAGAATGGTCAAAGCTGGAAAAGAAGTGATAGTTGCAGGAAATCTAGAATATGGGGGTTCAAAACATGTTGCAACCGCATTACTGGCAATCAATAAGAAATTTCCAGAAATTAATTCTGCAATAAATTTAAAGTATCAAAAGAGAACAATATCAAAAATTGAAAAATCTAAATTATTAATTTACAGTTATGATAGAATTCATGAACCCAAAAATGTAAAAATTAATGGTTCGACCATAGAATGGGGAATCAAAAAAGTAATTAAAGATCTGAAAACGCCACCAGACGTAATTTTTCATAAAGGTGATTTTGGAAAAGAACCAATGATCATAATTTTTGGCGATACACCCAAAACTATTTTAAAAAAATTATCAAAAATTTTATAAAATACTTTAATACCAAACAAAAAAATATATGAATAACATATTGAGGCACTAAATAAGATCTGAAAAAAATGAGTGAACCAATTATTAGAGAATTAAAAAAAGAAGACTTGTGGAATGGGTTTCTCAAATCACTGGATTCATTAAAACTAGCTAGTGACATAGACAAAACTAAAGCAGAAGAGGTTTTTGAGAAAATTAATTCAAATCCAGATTACATTATAGCAGTTGCAGAAATAGAAGGGAAAATAGTAGGATCCACCACGTTGCTCATCGAATCCAAATTTATTCATCAAGGGGGATTAGTGGGACATATTGAAGACGTGTCAGTAGACAAAGATTTTCAAGGTAAAAAAATTGGTGAAAAAATTATGAAATATCTCCTTGAAGTTTCAAAAAACAGAGGTTGTTACAAGACAATCTTAAATTGCACGGATGATGTAAAACGATTCTATGAGAAATTGGGCTTCAAACAAGTAGCAAGTGAATTAAGAATAGACAATATTTAGAAATATTCTTTTTTGGGACGCCTTTTTTTCTGCTTAGTCAAATAAGCCCCAACGACAATTACAGGAGCAGATAACACCATAAACAAAACAGGTACATTTGAAACTATGTCTGTAAGATGAACATCATTAATTTTATCCAGCATAGAAAAAGAAACAACCATTCCAATAAACAAAGATATTCCACCAATCACAATCATACCACCAATGAATTTTGAACCATATTGTTTTGACATGATAAATGCAACTGCAGCTAAAACTCCGGCAGGTGCAACTCCAATGGAAATAAATTGAAATATTTTTGCGTCTGCATCAAATACTAAACTAAATTCAAAGTCTTCAGTAGGCATCATCATAAAATTATAAATTGAGATCATTTCACCAGCAAACATTACAAATAAAGCAAGACTAGTTATTGCAAGCCATTTCTCAATTGCCATGATTTTTACAGATTTTAGTTGATAAATAAACCATTCAGAAAATTATACGATTCCAACCAGGCTAGCTAATTCTTTTCGAGAAGCTGCTCCAAGGATCTTAGCTGATTGTTCAGGAGATATATCATTTAAGAAAATGCCATATCCGCGTTCTAACCCAGACCAAGATTTGGTAATTGGGTAAACTTCAATGTGCCAATGAATTTGTCTACTATTCTTCTTTTCAGGAGAAAGATGAAAAACCAAATTATAAGAAACATTCTTGATAGTTTTTGATAAACCACCCAATGTGGCCCTTAAAATCAATGACAGGTCATTAATTTCTTTTTGAGTGATTTTTGAGAAACGTGTAACATGTTTTTTTGGAGAAATCCAAAATTCGTACGGATATGAAGGAGCCCACGGACAATATGCGATAAATCCTTCAGTTTGAAGGACTTGTCTAGGACCACCAATTTCCTCATTAATAGTCTGACACACCGGACAAACACCTTTTTCATTTAGAATTTTGTGAGATGATTCAGATTCAGTTTCAATAACTGGAGGAATTGTAGAAAATGTCAAAATATGAAGATGAGGATGGGGATTAACATTACCAGCCAATTCACCATGATCGGCATAAATTGAAACATAGGTTACGCCTTTTTGTGTGTAAAGCCATCGTAACCTATCCTGAACAACAACTAAAACATTTGACCATTGTTCAGTGTCAATTGTTGCAAAAGTGTCTTTTTCATTAGGAGACGCAACTACAATGTAATGATATCCGTATGCAGGTTCACTGTAGAATGGTTTATCACTGTAAGAATTTTCCGTGTCTATTGAGACAATAGGATTCTTACTTTCAAAAACTCGGATAGCCCAATCTTTTACAAAGGATTCTCCTTCATTATCTTGAAGACGTTGTAACATGCCATCTTTTGCAACAAGTGACAAAACCGAAGGATTTGTCATAGATTCATTGCCAGGTGCATATGGAGATTTTTTTGGATCAATGATTTTATCATCTGTTTTTAAGATAATCATAAAACGCTCAGAAACATTATCTTTGCGCATATCACCCATAATGGTTATTGAAACTAAATGTCTGTTAAAATGTTTACTAAAATCAATTAGAAATTAGAATTTACATATTTGTTTGAACAAATTTTTTCAAAGAAAATCATGTTTTATACAAAAACCCAGAGCATGAATAATTTTAAAAAATAAATGAATTCAATATTTTTTGATCGCATATTTTGCTGTAAGATTTAAAGCAGAGCATTAGAAGTTGCTTAAACAGGGAAGTTTTGATTAATTCAGATATTCACATAATCTATGTTCTTTTGGACGGAGTGGGGGATCTTCCACATCCAGATTTAGATGGAAAAACACCACTAGAGGCTGCAAACACACCAACTTTAGATAAGATTGCTAGCAACGGTGTAATAGGAGAAGTAATTTCCGTTGGAAAAGGCATAGCACCAGAATCAGACATTGCAGTTTTCAACATGTTAGGGTACAAATTTAATCATGCAGAATATGCAGGTAGAGGCGTGATTGAAGCAATAGGAATAGGTATTGATTTCAAAGACGGAGATTTAGCATTAAGAGGTAATTTTTCAACATTAAACGAAGAAGATGTAATTATTGATAGAAGGGCTGGCAGGCAGATTGAAAAGGAAGATGCTGATGGAATTGCAAGAGAAATTGAAACAAAAATAAAATTCTCAAATCCAAATACATCAGTAGTAGTTTCACCGACAATAGGCCATAGAGTTACAATAAGAATCAGAACAGACTCTCAAAAACTATCATCAAAGATTACCAATACAGACCCAGCATATAGCAATATTGGTGGCATGGGAGTAGCAAAAGCTGTGGGCGATTTTTTAAAAATTGAGAAATGCTTGCCTATTGAGGATACAAATGATTCTAAATTTACAGCTAATCTAGTAAATGAATTCTCAGAACAATCAATAAAAATTATGAAAGAGAGCGTCATTAACAAAAAACGAAAAGAACAAAACAAAAAACAGCTTAGTTGTATTTTACTCAGAGATGCAGGAAACAAGTATCCAGATGTGCCTCCAATTAATGAAAAACACGCCATGCAATTTTCATGCATAGTAGACATGCCAGTAGAACTTGGAATTGCAGAAGTTCTCAAGATGAAAACGTTTGAAGCTGGAGGATTAACAGACTATGAAGAAAAAGCACGAGTTGCTGCAAAGGCAATGGAAACTCAAAATTCTATTTATGTTCATCTTAAGGGACCAGATGAATTTGGTCATGATGGAGACGCTATAGGTAAAATGAAAAATATTGAGGAAATTGATCAAAGATTCTTTAAAACCCTGATTGAAAATATAGATTCTAGTAAAGTGGCAATTGTAATTTCGGCTGATCATTCAACGCCTTGTATCAACAAAGGTCATAGCGATGATCCCGTTCCAGTTGTGGTTTCAGGCAATTTTATTAAAAATGATGGAACCACACGAATGACTGAAGAGCAAGCAAAGAAAGGCAGCATTGGCTTGCTCCAAGGTGCAGAAGTGGTTTCAAAATCTATAGAGCTAATTAAATCTCAAATCTAGTTAGTTTTTTTGCTTGTTGCATTTCAATTGCTTTATTTCTTATTCTATCAACATCAATTGAATGGTACGTAGAAGGCGAAGAGCCTAATTTCTCTAATGCCCTACTTAACATCCCAATACCAATATTTTCTTCATTTTCTTGTTCATGAGCAAATGCAACTGCCACCAAAATAATCCCTTGAACAAGTTCTTTTTCCCGTCCATAACATTGATTCCAGACGCCTTCAAATGCCTCATGACATTCCCAAAATCTTTCATTATTATAGAAAAATATTCCATCAGTGATTCCTTTCTCTTTTTCAATATGCTCCTCAACAACATGTCTTATGTTATCAATTCCTCCAATCGGAGATAATTTTTCAACCAGCGCATCCAAATCTTCTTTTTCTGCAGCTACGTCAAATTCAATAAATTTAGAGGCAACTCTTGCAAGCCTAACTGAGACATTTTTCATGTCAGATGCAAGATCTCTTGCTTTATGGGCAAGTTCTCTGCAATTCTGAGGTAAATATTTCTCATTTTTAAAATGCAGTAAATATCGTTCCACGAGATAGTTTAGAAGGAATTTCTTAAATTTCTTCTGGAATTGCAATCAAGGTTTATATGAAATATCCAGAGATTTTCGATACATGTCCATAATAGAGACAATTGCAGACGTTGACAACAGCTTTCTGTCTAGAAGAGAATTAACTTGTAATTTTGCAGGATTAGGAGGCAAGCTAAAAAGCCTTGAAGCTGTAGACATGATTACAAAAGAATTGAAACTAGACGGTAAATTTGTAATCCCAATGAGATTAAAAACTCATGTCGGGAAATCTCTTGTTACAGGAACATTTTATGTTTACGATGACGAAGGACTGGCAAAAAAACATGTCAATCCAACAATATTTTCAAGAATAGAAAAAACTAAAGTAAAAAATGAAGAAGCTGAAGCAGCAGCAAAAGAAGCCGCCACAGAAGTATCCGTTGAAGATACACCTGTAGAAGAATCTAAAGAAGAGGGGAAATCCGAATAATGCCTGTAGAGAAAAAAGGTAAGAAAGGATTCAGTCCCAACATATCATCATATTACAAGGTAGAGGGAGACAAATCAACAAGAACCAAAAAAGTTTGCTCTAGATGTGGAAAAGGCACATTCATGGCAACACACAAAGACAGACAGACATGTGGAAGATGCGGTCTAACAGAATTTAATCAGTAAATTTCTGCAGATATTAATGGTATTCATTAATCAATACAAAGTACAGATTAATTATGAATAAAGATTGTACAAAATTTGAAAACATAGAATACATTCCTGAAATTTTGTGTAATTTACCTAAAAATTATGAATGAATAAAAAATATCGAAAAAAGATAGATCCTAAAAATTAAGCAACAATACAACCACTGAAAAAAATACATGGTATCTCTTAAGAGGACACAAGATTGATGCACCATTTAAACAAAGTTCCAATTGGAAATTTTTAATAAAGTTTTTTCTTATGAATTTTAGAACTTTTTTCTTCAAGTTGCTCCATTTTAGAAATAAACGCCGGATCAAGTTTTATTTTAGAAAGAGATTCTGCAGATAATTTCACTGTATTTGTATCTAAAGAGATGTTTGATTTTGGGAGATTTCTATCAGCCCAAAATTTCATAACCTTATCTTCAAGTTTAAAATCACGAAAACCCGCAGGGAATTTCTTTGTGATATGATTTAGCAATGTTCTATCTTTCAATACTACACGAGGTTCAAATAATCTAGTTTCATCGCTGTAAACATTTTCAAATAAATTTCCTGAAAGTTCATCGGATAATAATTCCATTTTAGATATTTTTCTCATCAAATCCAAAAAATGTAAAAATTCATGAGCTAAAATTGCATGAATGGTACCCTTCAGACCATAAGCGATTAGCGGAGCAGATATTTGGATTACTACCTGAAATTTTTCGTCAAATAGAATAGGAATAGTCCTGGCAAATAAAATTCCAAATTCATATGAATTAGGATTAGGAGATGACAAAACAAGTGAGGGCTCGACATATGCTATAGGATATTTAATTCCAGATGCTTTTTCAATTCGATTTATTCCTGTAACAATAATTGGAAATCGTTTCATGGTTAATTTAAAAACATCATCAGGGATAATTCCTTTAGAATGCGCTTCTTTGAAACGAACTAGCGGATCCAATATCATTCCCACATAATTCTGAATGTAAAAAGGTTGATTAGATCAGGAACGTGGTTTACCGGCTTTCTTTTTTTTGCGTGTTTCAGCTCTTTGATCAGCATGTCTTTGATGTTTACCTTTTTTTCTAACTGGCATGTAGATTTTTAATATTTAGTGATAGTTAATTGTTATCATAGACAGATAAAACGTCAAATTTCGATTAACCTGATTGTTTGAAGAAAAAAAGACTATGATCTAGAAACATCATGCCAGCATTTGTCCACATGCTAACAGACTCTGAAACATGACAATCTCAACATCGTATTTAGATTTCTTCCATTCACAGGCAAACTGACCAGACCGGACTAGAGTAGTAACTTGTCTCAAAAAAAGTTCCAATTGTGCGTAAAATGCACAGGAATTAACTTATTCATCTAGAATGATTTCTTTATTTCGCCTACTAATTTTAACTGCTCAAAGTATTCCTTTTGCGAGTCAGCTCTGATGTCACATACCAGATGAGCCAATCCAACTTTTTGATATTTTTGTATTTGTGAGATTATCTCATCAATGCTTCCTACCAATCGCAGTCTAGGATGACCATCTGCCCCAGTGTATTGAGATTCGATTTTTTGATTGGCAGCAAAATTAATTCGTAAAGACCAGATAAAATTACTTTTTTTCATTTGTGTTATCTTTTGTATTCCCAAATCATACTCTTGTGCAGATATGCCAACGGGATGCCATCCATCACCAATTGATGCAACTCGCTTTAACGCTCCATCAGATTGCCCTCCAATCAATATTGGTGGACCATTATCTGATACAGGCATCGGCTCACAGGAATATCCCTGTTTTGTATACTCACCTGCCCACATCTTTTTCATTATGACAATATTTTCTACAATAGTCTTTGTTCTATTTTTAAAATCATATCCAAGTAAATCAAACTCTTTTTTGTTCCAGCCTATTCCAACTCCAAGCATCACTCTTCCATTTGATAGCGAATCCAGTGTTGCAATCTGTTTTGCCAAAACAAGTGGTTCTCGAAGAGGAACTAAAAGTATTGAAGAGCCCAATTGAACGGTGTCAGTAATTGATACTAAAAATCCTAATGTTGTAATGCTTTCAAAAATTCTATTCCATGGAGAGTCATTTTTTGGAACAATGATGTGATCAGATGTCCATATAGAATCAAGATTTAGTTGTTCAATCTCGAAAGCAGCGTCTTTTAGAAAACTCCTAGAAGGCAGGGCGCCATAATTTGAAAGAGAGACACCTATCTTCATAATTAAATCAACAATTAACTAGATTTTAGATTTTATCAACCTTTAATTCAAATTCATAGTGTTAGATAGTATTTGTTCTGAAAGAAATTATTATTCTTTTAATTTAAAAAACAACCAGTTCTTTTCTTTTGGTTTAAAGTGAAGTAAACAATATCTTCCTTGTAATTTTTCTCCTTTAATATTTACAATCCATTTTTTGGGAGTTTTTTCTTCAATCTCAAATGTGCCTTTATCCCAAATTGTGACTTTTCCGGCACCATAATTTCCCTTGGGAATTTCACCCTCAAAAAGAGCATATTCTATAGGATGGTCAGGTACAGCAACTGCTAATCGCTTTTCTTTTTCAGTTTCAGGCGGATGTTTTGGCAAAGCCCAAGATTTTAGGATATTGTCTTCTTCAAATCTCAAATCCCAGTGTAAACGCGTTGCATGATGCTCTTGAATTACATATACTGGACGTCGTAGACTGTTTTTTTCATATTGTTTTATAATGTCTTGACAAAAACTTTCAGAGAATTCATCAGACATTAGTCTCCAATGGGATTTCTTTCATAAATTCTTATTATTCAGATTTAGCATACATCTCGACCGGACTAGTAGAGCAAGTTGTCTTAAAAAATAGAGTTTGAGGGAGCAAGGAGTTTATCGACAATCAATAAAAATAGAAGGTCCCCCGTTTATTCGTAAATTTAGACGGTAGACTAGCAAGATTTTGAGAAGTTTGTTTGTTGGAAAATGGTTATTTGTTAAAAAATAATTTAACAGTACGTTGTCAGATAAATCTTCAAAATTAGCAGAACGAGTTTGTTTTCATTATGGGCAACAAAATCAAATTGTAAATTATATGGATGTCAGACGTGCAGATATTCAGGATTTTGAACCAATCCAATACATAGCCACTGTAGATAGTATGATTCCTGAAAAAGATTTTGAAATTGATGATTTAGCTCAGCAAATCGGAGTTGATATTGCGGACCGTGAAGTCTCTGTCTTTCTTTCTTCATTAAAAACAATTGCTTGTAAAACAGTGAAGACCACATTAGATGAGATAGTTGGAGTATTAGAACAAACACATGATGAATTATGGGATTTGGGGTTCAATGTGGAACAACTGTTTATGCCGCGGGTATTGAAAAACGAAATTATGAAAAGAAAACAATCTACAGGGGTCAGGATTAATTTTTCAACTCAGAGCATACGTCCCATTTTGGTAAAGGAGTTAGGACATAGCCAAATCATCTTTGCAAATAAACACTGCTTTGGGAAAACATATCCTATGATAATTGATAAACAAATTTTAGTTTCAGTACGAACATGTATAAAAAATTCCGAGATTGACTGTAGTGTTATTCAAAACACGCATTTTCGTAATTTAGAATCCATGAGAAAAATTATTGTTATAGATGCAGAAAATTCAGAGTTTTTAAATTCTGAACAATGACTCTTAAAGGTCAGAAAAACCATTACAATGTAAAATTCCTCAAAGGAAATAGAATTTCAATTTCTCTTAAAAATTCTAAATTATTCTAAAAACACATGTGGTTTTTAAGATAAAAACTGCTAATTGTAACGTGTTAAAAAAACTAGAGTACAAATATAGTGGAGAGAGAAATGATGTTTTCAAATTCTAATTGTCTACGTTGTGGAAAAAATTCTCTGTTGACTGATGAAGTTACAGGAGAACAATTTTGCTCAAAATGTGGTTATGTTATGTCTGAAAAATTAGATGCATCAGGTCCAGAATGGAGATCATTTCAAAAAGATGGAGGAGTAGATCCAACTAGGACAGGGGCTCCAACATCACTTATGATGCATGATAGAGGACTTGCCACCATTATCAGTCCAATGAATAAAGACTCATCAGGAAAACCACTCACATCCACAATGAAAAGGACCATTGAAAGACTAAGAACGTGGGATAGCAGAAGTAAGGTCAATGCACCTGCAGATAAAAACCTCAGACAAGCATTAAGTGAGTTATCAACACTAAAAGACAAGCTTTCACTTTCCAATACAGTAATTGAAAAAGCATCATATATTTACAGAAAAGCATTGGAGAGAAAACTAGTTCGCGGTAGATCTATTTCTGCAATGATTGCGGCAACACTTTATGCAGCCTGCAGAGATGCTGAGACGCCTAGAACACTAAAAGATATTACTAATGCGGCTAATGTTCAACGAAAAGACATTGCAAAATGTTACAGATTATTACATCATGAGTTAGAGCTTAAGGTACCAGTTGTAGATTCGATTCAATGTATTTCAAGGATTTCAAGCAAATTAAAGATCACAGAAAAGGTAAAACGATATGCAGTCAAATTGCTCCAAGAGGTACAAAAACGCAAAGAATCAGCTGGAAAGGACCCAATGGGTCTTGCAGCATCTGCATTATACATATCCTGTGTTAAAAATGAAGTATCTGTTACTCAACGTAATATGGCGGAAGCTGCTAATGTGACTGAAGTTACAATAAGAAATCGATGTAAGGAATTAAAGAGATTAAACATTGAAGTTTGATTTTGATTAGGATTTATTAACAGTTGAAATGAATTTAAACAAATTTGACGATATCTTTTGAGGGATTTGACATATTTGTTCGAATCTCTAACCAATTCACGAACAATTATTTAAAATTGGATTACCTAAATCCTGTTGTGTTCGACTCTCTTTGTCTTGAATCCTACGGTCCATATCTGAGCCGTACTACTGAACAACGTCGGCTCATCCTCCTTTGTAGTCTCTATCTCAAAATCTTTGGACGTATTAGCTGATTATTTTATATAATTAAAGTCAAATCAGTTATTGATTGTGTTTTAATTTGAGCACATTTAAGATAAATCCGACGTAGCGTATTTGTCTATTTATTATTTTTAAAATCAATCAATTCTTGTCATTCTATATAATCAAATGATTGAGAAACTACATTGTTCCCTGTAGTTACTGTAATTTCATATTGGCCTGTAACTAGAGGAAAATCCAAGTAATCAGAAATGCGGTCTATTGATGATATGTTGGGAAGTGAAAAGACCAATCCTTCCGGTGTTTCAAGTCTAACAATTGCAAAATTCAGATTAACTGAATTATCGTCTGATTCTGAAATGACATCAAAGGATACCTTACCCGCTGAGGATAATTTTACATTAATAGAAAATGGTTCAGTTGCCACCACATCCCCAGTTGTAATGCGATATGATGCATCCGTAAACTTGTCAGGTTCATGCTGTGTAGGAGTATGAAAATATGTGACAGATATTAAATTGCTTCCGGTATAAAACAGGGATGGATTGGACATCATAAAGTATCCTGCAAACCATCCATTGGAATGAACTGGCAAGTCCAAAACTACTTTTCTGTCATTGAGACTAATATCCACAAATGAGTTATTGTTTTGTAATACGGGATCATCAAAGTCAAACTTGCCATAGACATTGACCCTGTCTCCAAATGAATAATGGTCTTTTTCGGTCCAGATTACAAGTTCTTGTCCAAAAGAAGATGAAGAAGAAGATTCAAGTGACTTTCCTTTCTCAGACGTATCTGCAAAGGATACATCGCCAAGGGAGATATTTTTTGGTACATGCGACGAGCCTATTATGCCACAACAGGGGTTTCCTATTCTGGTAACTATTTGTTTTTGAGGATCTGGTGGATTATCGCACATTGCGGGAAGATCAACGTATTGGCAGAACCAAAAATTATCATATATTGCCTCTACTCGGTATCCGGTACACTCGGGATGGGTCGGAAAGGCACTACAAAAGTTGTCCCCGGCAGTAGCTGCTCCAAAAGCATTAGAATTGAAACCAGAAAATCCTGCAAAAATCCCAATAATGAGTAATAGTAAAAACAGATAACTCATTACTCTTTCTCCACCATTTGAATTATTTTTTGCTCACCATACTTTACAAAAAACGGATCTGATGAAATGATTTTTCCATTAGCGAGTATTGTAGTTACAGTGTATGGGTCATTATCATTAACAGTAGGTAAAAAATTTACCCAATCAGTAAATCCATTTTCGTTTGTGGTTAATGTAAAATTCTCACCAAATACGGTTGCACCGGATACAGGCTCTTCGTTGCTAGCCAATACCTGGAATTGCACCTTGGATGTATCAGGAATCAAGATGCTGCTTGTGCTTATCATATTTTCTTTGAGATGAGTTTTTACTGCATGGATGAATCGCCCATCAAGATATACCTCGGCAATGTATGTTGTCTCACCGGGAAGGGTGACAAGAACAGTATCATAATATTTTTCAGAGGGTGAAAGATTAGCTGTGTTTATTTTTTTTATTTCATTGTATAATTCATCATAGATTACTATGATTACTGATGAATCTTGAAAATTATAAAATTCAGTTGGATTTTGAATCTGAAATGATAGAATAGAATCAGATTCAAGTTGAATAGGATAGATACTTGCAGTATAACTAGAACCCAACAAGGGATAGTTTTCCTCAACGGTGACTATTACTGGAATGATTTTATCAGATGAACGTATTGATTTGCTAAAAGAAAAGGAACCGTCCTGATCTACGGGTATGGCATGTTGATTGGAGTTATCTATGGTTAATTTAACTTGGTTTGGAAGAAATTTCATATCCGGTGAGGATAGATTTCCATTTATCGTGATGTCTTGCATCTTTGTGTGAGAATCATATTCTTGGAATATCTCAAATAGTGCGGTAGATGGTAATGGATCCCCAATTGAGAACATTCTTTGCACGATATTGTTTGCAGAATTGTCTGTAAGATGAGATAGGGTATCATGATAGTTTAGAATTACAGTTATCACGTGATTGCCTTCGGTTGCGGTAAATACTGGTCCCGAGGATAGCAATATACCATTTTTCACTCCAGGTTCAATGTTTGGCAGTTCTGCAATCTTTAGCAGATCCCCATTTACGAAATAACCCACAGTCACCACATCAGTGACAGACTTTGTCGAATCGATTCCCGCATTGTATATTATGGATTGAATGCTGACAGGATCTCCAGGTTGCGGGTCTGCAGGTTCTATGTAGATTTCTGACAACAATACATCTGCGCTACCTATTCTTTGTGCAGATGAAAATGTAGTAAAACTAGAAAAAATTATCGCAAGGAAGAGAGCGGTTATAATCACAAAAGATGCATTCATACACAATTCATCCTGATTATGTTATATATTTCTCAGTAAACTTTCTGCCGTTTCATTCCCAGGATTCAACTTCAACACTTTCTCAAAGAATCGCTTTGTATCATCAACAGAGCCATTCTCCGATAGTTACCCACTTTCTTGTATTAGGGATTGGATAACTTGCTCTTGAAACTGTATCAGTTTGGATATGCTTTCACTAACTTTGTCTTGCTTGTCTTGTTGTAGGTATATTGATAGTAGTACGGACAGCACATCAAAGTTTGTAGCATCAATGTCCAGCGCATCATCATAAAATGATTCAGTCAGTACAAGGTTTCCTGATTTTAGCTTCCATGATTCCTGATCAATTTCCACTATTCCCACATCCCTTGGATGAATTACCTTGAGGATGTTTAGAATTGTTGGTGGGGCTAACGTGCCATCATCTAGCAGCAATCATTTTGTAAACTGCTTGACAATCATGCACCTTCCAAAGACTGCAGCATTTTTGGATAAAGCTTGAAACTTTGTGGTCACATCAGTGTCAAGAAATGGATCTAGCGCATCATCTATCATCAATAGCTTGTCAATGATTTCCTGATTGTCCTCCAGGAGTTTTTGCTGTGCCTCATCGTCTCCGTGCAATTTAGGATTGCGCAGCTTTAGGACTGGTCTGATTCCGTTTCCAAACTTTAGCTCTTCCTTTCTGTCGATGATTCTGCCACCGATTGAATTTGCATAGATGTCTTGTAACACCATGTAATCGAGATCATTATACGGATTCATGAAGAACCTTGGCAAGATGTTCCTGTTTGCATGGTTTTTGATTACTGCTGCAGTTAGTGGTTTTCTCTCCTGTGATCTTGGGGAATTGTATGGAACTACCTGATACTGCGGAATGTGTTCACGAATTTGTTCTGTAGTAAATCTTTGGTATGCACCTGTATTGTATGATGATGGGGATTCCTGCTGTGTCTCCATGACAGCGACTGCATGAAACGGTCTTTGCTTTTTTGTCTCGGGTTTCTTTGATGATATTGGATAAGACTCTGTTAGTTTGGGTTGAGGTAAATTAGTTTTAGTGGAATTATTTTGTTTCTTTTTCTTTGATACAGTTTTCTTTTTTGTTGATGCCAAATAATGATTTGACTGAATTTAGTTTAATGAGAAGTATTGTTTAGAAGGAAGGAAGGAATCTTGTATTGCTAATTAAAGTCTTCTACTGCAACTGATTTTGGATAGCACCTACAGCAAAGATTGTTGCTGCACCAAAGCTGCCTGCACCATAACCAATCAGTATTTAGATGATATCAGAGTCGAGGTTAGATACTGCCAAATCCAGGTTGGTATCGCCATCAAATGGATCTACTGCAACTGAGAATAGTGAGTAAAAGCTGAGTTTATGGTGGCGATATCACCCACAGGCAAAGTCTGCATTAATTGGTGTTCCTCTAATATTTGCGAGCCGACATGATTTCCCGGCAAATCAACTTTGAGTCCCATCTGAATGCATCCATGAATTGACAGCTCCCATGCAATTCCTAAATCGTTGTGTCTTCCTGTAGGATGATCAAAAGATTCCCTGCCTGATGGAGTTAATAACATCTCTTCATGTTTCAATTGGGTGATCAGTTCTCGTACCAGCTCTGCCTTTGCAGGATTCTTGATGCTTGCAGGGTTTGGGAATCTATATCCCTGTTTCAGGATTGACAATCCGTCATCCTTTAGCATCTTCTTTGTACCTGACGTACTAGCTGAGAAGTTGATTTTAGTTACTCTTGATTTTCCAAACCTGTTTTCCATTAGATCAGTGAAGGCTCTCTCTTTGGTATAATCAAAGACCATCAGGGAAGGAGGGAATTTTGGGAACAGTACTCTGGTATGAAAATCAATTATCTTATCAAATGAGGTATGGTTTAGTGCATACACATCTCGAAGTAATGGAACAGGTTTAGGATTTGCTCTGGTAGAAGAAGGCATCTCATGAATTACTATTCCAAAGTAGTCGTTTTGTGATGCGGGATCCTCACCGTAAATGTATCGTGGCAATGATGGTATGAAAGTTTGAAGTAAAAAGAGAACCAATTAGGAAAAAATCTAACTATCTCTGTTTTCCCAAATACCTAACAGAACAGTTTCTCGGTCAAAAGAATCCGGATTGATTTTTCGTTTTAAGATTTGTTTCATTTCAAAATTATTGTGCATGTTTCGCTTTTAACTCGTTCTTGTATAGCTACACGATCTGATGATAATTATTCTGTACTAAACTATATTTTCAAATCGCACATCCTCACCGTAAATGTATCGTGGCAATAAGATTTCCAGAGAACTAAATTAATTGAGAAGTGTTTCAGAGATTAAAAATATACAATAATGTTGATTTTTCTTACCAATCTTTTTATAATAATTGTATGCACATACACTCTCATGAAACCACCAGTAGGAATTCCAGGTAAGGATGTATTTTTTGTTCCAAACTTCTGTGATAACTGCGGTAGGCATTTTTTGATTGATGATGAGTTTAAAGAACACAAATTGAATTGCTAATAGATGTCTGGCTGCATTTGATGTTGGATTTGTCTCTATGGAATGGTGTAGAGGAAAAGAATTGGTTTTGATTAAACAAATGTTTATAGAAAAATACAAAAAATAAAAGACAGTTAAGATATTTTAAATCTTCATTTAAGTACTTCAAAAACAATCGCAGTTTAAGGTTCGACGAAATCAAAGAAGTCGCTTCAATAACCCATCCCGGTTGTGAACCGATGACATTTCCGACGAACCTATTTTTTGTTAATTTATATTAAAAATATTTAATCAGCAAAGATTGCTCTTAACAGATAGAAAAACCATTACAACATAAAATTACTAAGTCACTCATATCTTATAGAATTTGAAATTACAATAAATAATTTTATTTTTCTAAAATCCTCTATCAACCTGTGAATTCATTTACAGATGTACCTACACTGCCAGAATTAGTTGGAACAGATGGGAATTTATCACCAATTTGTGTTTCTACAACTGCTGCTGCTTCTTGTAGAATAGAATCTGTTTCTTGATCTGATACTCCAGAATCAGCAAAAGAATTGCCTTCGCCTAAAGAGCTAGGCATCATATCTCCAAGCATATTTCCCATAGATTCAATTTCATTACTTGCTTGAGACATCACATTATTCATTGCAGGAACCACGGCCTTCATTACAGATACTGCAGGTCTCATGGAAACTATAGCATCACCGACAGAACTTACAGTCGTTAATCTAAGCTGTGTTCTTTCTACAGATAATTTCATGTTTCCCATCATTGATCTAGTCTTTTTAATTTGGACCAGTTCATTTGCAAGAGCTTTGGCAGTATGAATATCACCATTTTGTTTTGCCTGTACGATTCGGTTAAAGATTTTTTGTTCTTTTTGTGATAATTGTTTTGATGTATTGTCTAACTTTGATATTGGTCGGTTTAACCCTTTGATCGTATTTTCTACCCTTGGTTTTAGAGGTTGATCCTTTTTTATCAGACCGTGTAAACGCTCTGAAGTACTACTAGTGGGCTGTCTTTGCCATTCCTTTCCAAAGTTGGACATAGAATGGAATTTCAAAATACTGACTTAGGTTCAAGAGCCAAATAAAATCAACAAATGGGATCAGATTAATGATCAATAATTATTAGTGATTGTCATTTGATCCAATTATGCATCTGCCATCATCATTTCAAATAAATTATCAATATTGAATTTAAAACCTGGGATTTATAATATTCAAAAATCATACTGCCATATGTTTGATTACCATTTGACTTCAATATCGAAAAAATCAAATTCTTGACATGTACAAGGAATATCAAGGATTTTGGAAATTCCAGGCGACACATCATCACCACTTACAAATCTCTTAACTGGAAGGCCACCCTCAGCTTTTATCATTAATGTAAACACATTATTTGATCTTTTTTTGTATTTTATACTAAAAATTTTCTTCTCAAGACGTTTTCCAGTGTTATCATAGACCACTATAGGATTATTTGGAAGAACTTTTAATTTTTTTAATTTTTTTGAATTGATTTCAGATTCAGTAGAAATTTTCACAGTTATTGAAGAATTGAATTTGAGGGGTTTTTTTGGAGATGCATTGACTAGTTTGAGATTATTAATTTTAAGAGAGTCAGAGTAAACGCTGGATAACTTTAGATTTCGTTTAAGAGGATTTTGGATTTTAACAAAAAATGGCCTACCAGTACCCAAAACAAGACTAGATTTATCTTCACCTCCAATCCAAGTAAATTTAGTTGTAGTTCCACCAATTTTTTCAAAAAGGAATTTAGAAATGATACCCTCAACACTTTCAAATTCTGAAATGCCATGAAAATTACAAGTTCTGCATCCTTTTCCAAAACAGTTATCACATGATTTTTGTTTTTGTGGTAATCCTCTCAAAGTTTTAACATATCTTCCAG
>JAOUAE010000074.1 GCA_029861085.1 Candidatus Nitrosopumilus sp.
AAACCAAACCAGATCATAGTGGGTCAAGACGCATACGACAAACTAGACCCACACATGAAAGAATTTTTCTCAGACATGACAGACGAGTTGGTTTATCCTTTGCAGCATTATTCAGATGACCGAGATAAAATTTACCGCGTTTACAGATACAAATACCAATGAATTATGTCAAATCAATTTCATAATTTCTCAAACCGGTCAATCAAAGTCTTAATACAAATAACAACCATACAATGTGATGTCAAAAGTAACATTTGAAAATATGTCATATTGGGAATCGGCAAGTAAGTACATTCTGAGTTTTCCAGAGATCAGGTTTATCGGAGTCGTAAACAACATGGGCAACCTTGTCGTGGGAGATTACAAGAAAGGAATTGTTCCCATTGCAGACGTGGATCATTACAAGATCTGCATGGAACATGCAATGGATATGTTCATGAAAAAAGATCTTGACGGCACCTTGGGACCGCTAGAGTATACGGTATCAAAAAGAAAGAACGTAAAGATAATCGCAATTCCTGCCCGTGATTATCTCGTACTGGTATCTGCAGAGCCTCATACAAAGATCGAACCCATCATAGAGGAGATACTCCTGGTCTTAAGGGACATGCAGTAAGACAGGAAAATCAAATTACGTGGACGTGTGAATTGACTTTAGAATATCCTCAAAAAAAGAAAAAGTCACGCATGCATGATTCATAACTATCGTCTCTTCAATTGGGGTTGTGGTATGCAAGGGAATCTGTCATAGGTACAAATCAGGTAGGCCGTTTGGAGTAAACAGCAGGTATGAATCAGGTCAGAAAAGATGCTCAGTTTGTGAGATTTTCATAGGCTGGGATGGCAAGCATTGCCCGTGTTGCAGCTACGTGTTAAGGACAAAACCAAAAGGAGCGCAGACAAGACAGAGATTGATGCTGATACAACAAATAAAAAGAATCTGAAAGAAAGATTATAGTTTACCCAAAAAATAAGAAAAATCCAAAGTCACAATAATTACAGTTATGTTAAGATCCGGTACAACAATGTCTTTGGTATGAATTACAAAGATTAACCTGTACTCGATTTCTCCCTAAACATTTCTGTCCAACTCTTTCTCATATGAATTCCGAAGTAGAATGGGAGATATGAATATGGTTGCCAAGACAACCAAGACTATTGTCGAATAAATTACCTCATCCAATATTCCTGCTGATAGCCCGACTCCTATAGTGATAAACGCCACCTCTCCTCTTCCAATCATTCCATATCCAACACGCAATCCCTTCGTTCTATTTTTTAGCATGACTATTGAAGGGATTCCGCACCCGATAATTTTGCTAAATACTGCCACTGCTAAAATCACAATAAAGAAAACAAAATTCATTTCATTAATCTGTGCAAGATTGACATGTGCGCCAATAATGACAAAAAACAATGGCTCTACAATCACCTTTAGCCTTCCTACAAATTCCCTTACCTGACCTGCCAGCTTTGATCCTGCAAGTCCCATTCCTGCAGCAAATGCCCCTACGATTGGATTCAGTCCCACTGTGGATGCAATTGCTGCAAATCCAAACGCAGAACCCAATGATGCTGCCTCTTTGGCCCCTCTTGCCTCCAGAGAGGACGGTTTGGTCAAAGATACACCGTGAACAATTTTGGGAAGCAGGAATACGGCACCCATCAAAATTAAAAACCAAAGGCCGACATCCCTTGCAATGGCGACAGATATTGATTCGACACTTGGCATGGTGTGAAGCGTAACTAGTGAAATTACTGCTGAAAGCACGGCCAATCCAATTACATCATCTAAAACCGCAGCATTTACCAAGATGTTTCCTTCCTCTGACTTTTCCTTTTTGAGCTCCCCAAGAATTGTCACTGCGACTACAATGCTGGTTGCACTTAGCGTTGCGCCGATAATGACTGCCACTGCCCAATTAAATCCAAACAAACTGGATACATAGTATCCTAATCCCAAAGGAACCACAACCCCCATGATTCCAACAACTGCAGACCGATACCCTGCTTTTATCAAACCGTGAAATGTGAAATGAAGTCCTGCTGAAAACAAAATTATAATTCCCGAAATCTGCCAAAGAGACAGCATTACTTCATTTAGATTCACTATGGGATTCTCAAAGAAAGGAACGATGCCACCTAGTGCAAACGGTCCCAGCAATACACCTGCCAAAACAAACCCGACAATCTCTGGAATTTTGAAATGCTTGCAGATTTTGCCAAACAGTATGGCAGGCAAAACCATGAACATTATTCCAATCATTGTCGGTATGACATCAAATTCGGTAACCACGATCTTTAATGAAGTAGGATCATAATAAAAAACAAAGTAATCCCCAATTCTACAAATAGAAATTTGTATAAATCTAAGAAATTATCCTCATAAGGGATATGGTTTTCCAACCCTTAGAAAAACAAAAGTGATGCTAGATAAGGAAATATTGTACCGCAATTGATACATTGTGGAGATAAGTGGACGAATAGATTATTTTTTCATTTTAGCGAAGAAGAGATTTTTGGTATCTAATCTTCTGATTCCTCATATTCTTCATCTTGTTCATAGCCTTCCTTGAGTTCAAGCTGATGCTCCTCTTCTTTCATTTCTTCATGGTCTAGTTTCTTCAACTCTTTTTCTGATTCTTCAGACATGCTAAAATATAATGAAAAAAATAAAGATTAAATTCTAAACTCCGGTGTTTTTGAGGTCATAGTTTCTAAATTGTAGTTTTTATTTCAAGGTGGATATAGTGGTTCATATCAAATGTTAGTCTTGAAAATCCTTCATATATCCAGTTCAACTCCTAAAATCATGAAATATTGCCATGATTGCTTAACTCCAATTAATAGTCATTCAAAAGAAGAGTATTGTACTATTTGCAAAAGAGACAGGATCATCAAAGAAAATTCCAATACAGCAACACCTTAGATTATTTTCTGTCTGTTTTCTCAAACAGTATTTTTGCACTCACATTTTTTTTGTTTAGCAAATCTTGTGAATTTTTGTTTGTGACATACTTCACAAAATAGCTGATCTGTCATACATCCTTAGATCTGTTCTAGTATTTCCATTTTGGCCTTAATTTGAAATTATCTTATGATTATCGGATAGTCGTTATTCTTATTGTGTCATCCTGGTTCAATCTCCTCACATATGCTCACATTCATCAGAAGGAGATGCATTGTCCATGTTGCAGTTATGCCTTGAGAACAAAACCAAAAGGAACGCAGACGAGACACCGACTGATTATGATGTAAGCATAAAGCAAATGTAAGAACTTCGTGCTAAATGAAAGTTATTTTAAAACTAGATTGCAAATAAGATAAACAAATTATGTTTATCGTCTAATCTCTCCGATCATGTGACAAATTGGACATGCCAAATGTCTTACAAAAACATCACTTGCAGGGGATAGCAAATCAATATTGTCTGGAATTTCAAATGTATGATTTTCCTTGCAGTGCTTGCAGTAGAGTTTTTCCTTCCTTAATGTGATGCTTTGATTCATGGTACCAATGGCGTGTTTTAATATTTAAAGCCGTCAAATGTGCAATGGATGGCCCATCATCTGCATTGCTTTCAAGAATCATATTTTCTTAACATCCATTGAAAAATCTGCAATGAATGAGAAATCCACGAACAACATTTCAAAAAAATACCCTGAATAGTTTCAGAGATTGCCGGTATTGTTGCAATTTATCGAATAGAGACCATTTGATGGATAACAAGTAACGAAAATAATTTTAGAAATATTTGTCAAACATTCTGTGATTCTTAATTATTTCAACTATGCTTTAATAATCATTGAGTGAGATCAACCTTTCTTTTATTCTGATAACGTGCAACACAAACATGGATTTTTTCTCAGTATCCGAAGAATTGTAGATTCTACATTTTCACTTACTCGATGCTTTTGTTTTGTTCATTTTTCCAATATGATTCCAACATTTTCAAAACTTCTGCATAAGTCCTGAATTGTTCATCAGTGGTATTTTCCCAAAATTCTTGCCATTCCTGTATTGGTTTTTTTGCCAATTCAAAACTGGGTTTTCGTATTGCCTGTGACCAACATTCCAAGAACTGCTCCATCTGGATTTCCGTACTTTGTTTTACGGAGTTTCTCCATGTTTTTTCAATCCTTTTTAGGATTTCAGAATTTGACTGCAAGCATTTTTTCCAAATTAGTATGTAGTTTAATGGTGAATCAACGTAGTTTTTGTGCCAAAATTCAAAGCTGTGTATCATAGCATCAACCAGATCACCCCTTGACTGAAACATTGTATCTTGTGATGGATTTTTATCTTCTTTCAAAATTAATCGCTATACTTGGTCGCTTTTTTGTAATAAAGCTTACATGTCAAATATTGAGAATTTCATCTGTCAAGCATCAGATAAACACATTATCGCTAGTTGGTGCAAGTCAGACAATGGGTTTGGCAATCAATCCAACAGTCTGCCGTTACGAATATGTTCCCGGTTACTTTCTTTACACAACAGACAATGCCTTGCTTAAAGCAGAAAGTGCCTTTCTAATTGATGGCAATGATACATGGGTCTTTTCTGCAATTTTAATCTGTGAAATGTTTTCACCATTTACAATGCATGCAAGATGCAGTGCACCTGCACATACTACGGCAGGTTTTGAACCAGACAAAATACGTTTGGAGTTTGCCTGCTTTAAGATGTTAAATGCGCATCTTTTTGTCTTCTCCTTTACGCCCAATGCACTGCAAAACTTGGACAGGCAATCCAACGGATTTGCCAGTTCTGGCTTTATGTCAAGGGATTCAACTAGCACCATGTAGCATTTTGCGAGTCTTTTTTTTGGAATATTTAGCGTATTTGCTATCTCATCAAGTGACCATGGGATTCCGTTTTCTCTGCATGCGGCATATACTGACGCTGCCATCACTTCAGATGTACCTCGTCCTCTGATTAATCCCAAAGATGATGCCTTTCTATAGATGAACGCAACATGTTCTGTAATTGCACTTGACAATCCCAGTTTTTGCTTGACTCCATCTAGCAATACGAGTGCGGAAATCAGATTCCGTCCAGACGCCTTTGACTTGCTACGACTATCCCACACCCTCATGCTTTTGAATCTTGAAATGGTATTGGATGACATTTTCTTTCCTGCAAAGTCCACGTTTTTTGCGCCTATGTTGGTGTTCAATCCCTTGTCATAAACAGTCAATGATGATTTGGGACCAGTCTGGGAGTTGCGCAAAAAACCATCCAGACTATGTGTGGGTCTGGAATCCGAACGAGTGATCCCTTCTGTCAGTACCTGACCGCAAGGGCTGCAAATTATCTCTCCCCTTTCCTCGTCTGTGATCCGGTCTTTCTTGTCATGATCACAGATAAGTAAAGTGAGTCCATCTCCATTCTGATTTTGTTTAATTTTTTTAATTGCCATTATTATCACAAACAAACTATAATTTTTGAATCTACAAAAGAAATTTTTGCTTTGTTTTATTCCTCTAAGAGTACTTACACTACGTCATCATTGTACTTAAACATGACAATATCTCAAATTCATAGAGTTACTTTGTCAAAAATTATCAAATTTTCGTAACCGCGTTTAAGAAAATGCAGTCTTACTAACGAGATAAAACCAATATAATTCAAAAACTCAAACTTGTACAAACTAGGAAATCACATTCACAGCAGGTAGTGGTTTTTAAAAATATTTCAAAGATTTAATCCCGTCAAATTTTCCAAATGCTGTTTATCTATCTAAATTTCCCACCCCGCTGTCCGCAGACACCTGTTCATAATTATTGGTATGGCAGCCAGGGCATGTTCCTCTGGAAAATTTGTCATAGTATACGGTTCCACAGTCAGCGCACACTTTCAAATCTTTTACATCTATCATATCACTTGATCATATTTCATGCAAACTTAAGCATATTGAAGTCAATCAGGACAGCACAAAAAGATCTGGAAGACTCGATGGATGAAACAAGGAAGACAAAACCTTCCATCTCAGATTATCATGATTGATTTTATTGATATTCTTTTTTTAAGGTGACTGACACTAAAAAATCATGGAATCCTCAGAAATTATTTCTGAAATAGAGGAACTTGTAAAGTCCCAACCGGGTGGAAATTACTCAAAATGGATGATAGGCAGGACAAACGATTCTGAAAACAGTAAAACCAAACGTGGAGAACCAGATACTTGGAGGGACTGGGATGCCAATTCAAAAGATGATGCGGATAAAGTAGAGTCTTATTTTATGGACAAAGGGATGAGGCAGGATTCAGAAAGTTATGGGAGTGCAGATTTTGTATATGTCTTCTACATAGGATCCCCTCAGGATAAGATCTGAACAACCCCTTGTCAAAACTTCATTCTATCAATTATTCTTTTGAGAAACAATGTGTCAAGAAAAATTGGTTCAATCAGATTGATTAAAAATCAGAAAAGATAAGAAAATGAGCTTGGAATATGTATTGATGATTGGTGTTGCGTTGAGTGGCAAAACCACCTATGTCAAAGCAAATTTTGATCATGAGGAAATACGACTGTATTATTTTGACAACAATAGGAAAAAGGAGATGGATTACATCGAGCAATGCCTCAAGCAAGGCAAAAACATAG
>JAOUAE010000075.1 GCA_029861085.1 Candidatus Nitrosopumilus sp.
TCTCTACTTTCTATTTCAATTATTGTTGATACTGCTTTACTTGTAATTATTCCTCCATCTACAAAAATATCATAATTTTGTAACTTTTTGAAACATTCATCTGGATTTGTGTATGGTGAACATCCAGAAATATTTGCACTAGTCCCAACAAGAAAATCACACTTCTTCAATAATTCTAATGTGCATTTGTGATTGGGAACTCTAATTGCAATTTTATTTTTCAAATTTAGTGATTTTTTTAAATTTTCATCTATTAATTTCAGGATTATTGTTAATGGACCTGGCCAAAATTTTTCAACTATTTTTTCAGTAAATTCATCAATATGACAAATTTTAGCAGCTGTTTCTTTTGAATGTGCCAAAACTGGAACTAATTTTGTAATATCCCTGGATTTAATTTCATAAATCTTTTCTACTGACTTTTTATTATATGGATCACATCCTATTCCATACACTGTGTCTGTTGGAAATATTGCAATTCCTCCTTGATTAATTATTTGAGAAGCTTTTTCAATTCCTTCTTTATCGCAATTTACTTTCAATACTTCATCAATTATTTTTTGTTTAATTACCATTTACTTTTGAATAAATTTCTACATTATATTCTTCTCATTTAAAAAATATGTCTACTCCTTCAAATTATGAATATGACGATTTTGATGAATTTAATATGTGGATGACTAGATATTTAATCCAAAATTATCTGCAAAATTTGTAAATGTGTAATATGCTTGTAAAAATTCTCTACCTGGCTGACTAATTTTATATTTATTTGAACCTTGATTATCTGTTTTTTCTAATAGTCCCTGTGATACCAAAGTTTTCAATATTCTTGAAATCCTGGAATGTGAAATATTTGCCTTTCTAATAAGATAAGTAACTGTTGCTCCATCTTCATCTTGAAGATCATCTCTTGTTGTTGCTAGAATGTCGCTAATAATTTTCATGTGTGTTCTATATTCTGTCATTTACGTTATAGACTATCCTTCTAATTTCTATGAGAGGACGTTGATATTTTCCAATATACTAAAAAGATAAAAGAATTTGACAAATTTTAAATTCCTCAAAATTTTGAGCCTGAATCAAAATCATTCTAAATCTTTATCAAATTTTATTTTAGTTAATGGTACCTTACTCACTGGAATGAATAATGATATCAGTCCCCCAATCTTAATTATCATTGATGCTGTATACAGGATTGATTCTGGGAATACAAATGAATACCATCCTAAAAATTCCCCTAATGCTAAAAGTCCTAATCCCAACGAAACCCAGATTGTTCCTTTGTTTCGGTTTTCAAAGTATGATAATATTGTTTCAATTGCACCATATGCTAACAAAATGAATGAAACTGATCTGAAAACATGTTCTAACTGAACAGAAGAAACTAAAAACAACGGTAAAATTCCAACTGATCTAAAGTAACTGGATTTTGGAAAAAATGATTTAATACTATGTGAGAATGCAATGAAAAAGTACCCTATTGTTTGAATGATGATTCCTAAAGTTTGAATCCATCTTTCGATACTTCCTGATTTTATAACAAAGTCTTCAACCATGTATCCAGTCCAAATAACAAAAAACCCTAAACTTATTGAAATAAATGCAATTGTCAATCTAAATAATGTTGGGCTTCCAGTATTCCTAAATCCAATAAATGACATTACTCCTATAGAAAGTCCTACCAAAAATCCTACTAAATTAAGAATATTTTCTAATAAAAATTCCAATGATGTTTAGGAACGTGTTAAGCTAATTATTTTAATCTGATGAATGATTTCACTATGTTGTTAATCCCATTCATCTAATGAACCTGAAGTATGACCTTCTGTACTACCTGTGTAATCTCCTAAAATATCTGAATATTTTGATTCATTATGAGCTACAAATTTAACATATTCTCCATAACTCATATCTAAATCACAAGAACCACATTTTACTACTGAATAATCCATTGCCAATTCTGCATCTTCTTTGCATTTTGGACATTTAATTTTCATGTTCATACGTATTTTTGATAATTATTATTACTTTACATTAAGAAATTATTTTTTAAGTGTCCCGTATTAATTCAAGAACTTTGTCAATGACATTTGCATGATCGGCATCGATTTCTGTTGTAAGCAATAGCATGTATTTTTTATTTATTGGAAATGTAATTCGTTTTAATTTGTCATATTCTGCCATGGCATATTTTGTATTGCCTTGTTTATGCTCAATATTTTTTCTAGTCTCCCATCTTTGACTTGCATAATAATGCATCATCTTGAGTTCATCATCATCGAGGATTGGATTGATGTTGTCTCTAAACCCACCACAGATTTTTTCACCTGTGTTATTTTAAATTACGGCATAGCGAATGGCAGAATCTATTTTCATGACATCAGCATACAGTTTATCAAAGTCCAATAAATTATTCATCTATATCTATTATTAAAATTTAAATCAATAATTTTCATAATTGTATACAACATCAAAAAATGTAACAGCTCTCAATGATAACAACAAAAAGATAAAAGGAGTTTATTATTGATAATTTCTATGAGTCGTATTTGTACAAAATGTAAAAATTCTATTCCTGATAATGAGCAACTTGGAATTGTTGCTGAAAAATACCCTACTTGTAACAAATGCTGGGCTGAGTGGAAAGAATACCAAGTAATGGTAATGAATGAAATGAAACTTGACATGTCAATGCTTGACCACAGAAAATTATTGAAAAAACATGAGAAAATCTTTGTAGGTGTACTGTCTCCTGAAGGTGAAGTGATAGATTATTCCAATGAGGATAATAGGAAACCTGATGAGCCTACAGGTATCTAAAATCTCAAATGTTTTTTAGCATTATCTGGCACAACTAACAGAATTGTTCTTTTCGAATTTTCATCCAAGTTGCCAATTATTTTTTTAATTGTATTGGCTAGAATCTCTTTTTCCCTATCTTCTAATGTCAAAAATATTTCTAGAATTCCATCTATGTTGAAAGTGATTAATTTTTGTGGTGATTTTGCCACTTCTGAAATGTATGCTGAAAATAGTCCCTCTCTTTGTCCTTCTGTTAACGTTGTTAGAATTTTAAGCCATGTTTTAAAAAGTTTTGAAAAATTTGGAAATGGGATGGTGGGGCCTGCTTCTAATGCATTGTTAATGACCTCTTTTTTTTCAGGTTCAGATAATGAAAAAAATTCTATCATTCTTTTTTTAAGAATTGGATTTCTTAGAAAATCTGGTAAATTAGCCAAGTTAATTATAATATTCCCTGCAAAATTTTCTCCTACCATTAATCAACACCAATCATCGTTGAATATAAAATCATACGAAAACACTTTAGCTTAAATAAACGAATTTCAAATTTAACAACATGACGTCCACTGTAGTTGTTGGAGGGTTTTTTGGTGATGAAGGTAAAGGAAAGATCATCTCATATCTGGCAATTAAAGATAATCCAAAAATAATTGTACGTGGCGGTGCAGGTCCAAATGCTGGTCATACAATTAGAGATGGTGATCGAGTGTATAAAGTAAGAATGCTTCCAAGTGGATTTCTAAATAAAAATGCTAAAGTAATGATTGGAGCTGGGGTTGTCATTAATCCGGACGTTCTTAACAAGGAAATTCAGGATTTTGATGTAATTGGACGTGCATTTGTTGATAAACACTGTGGAATAATCGAAGAAACTCATTTAGTCCGAGATTCTAAAGGTGAATTAAAGGAAAAAATTGGAAGTACTGGTTCTGGTACTGGCCCTGCAAACGCTGATAGAGCCATGAGAGTTTTGAAACTAGCAAAAGACTTTGATTCTTTATCTTCCCTCATCGTTGATGTTCCTTTGGAAATTAATTCAGCACTTGATGCAAATGAAAATGTCTTAGTAGAGGGAACTCAAGGAACTTTTCTTTCTTTATGGCACGGAACATATCCATTTGTAACATCTAAGGATGTCACCGCGTCTGGAATTTGTGCTGATGTTGGGCTTGGACCTACTAAAGTAGATGAGGTCATTGTTGTTTTCAAATCTTATGTTACACGTGTTGGAACTGGTCCCCTTGACAAAGAACTCTCTCTTGAAGATGCAGAAAAAAAGGGTTGGTCAGAATTTGGCACAGTCACAGGTCGACAAAGACGTGCTGCAGATTTTGATTTTGATTTAGCTAGGCGTGCAATCATGCTCAATGGTGCAACACAAATCTCAATTACAAAATTGGATGTACTCTTTACTGATTGTGCTGGAAAAACTTCTTTTGACGAACTGTCTGATGATGCAAAAGCATTCATAAAAAAAATTGAAACAGAATTGAACATACCTGTTACAATAATTGGTACTGGCCCTGATGTCTGTGATGTCATTGATAGAAGAAATTAGGCTCCAAACTTTTGGATAAGTTTAATTTGATAATCTATGATGAATCTCTGTGGACAATCTAAAAACTAGTATTGATAAATTACCACGTTATATTCAGGTTAATTCAACTTTGGAATTCACTAGGCTCGTTTGCGCACTAGAGCGTGCACCACGTGTTTCTTTTTTGCATGATTACGATGGAAAAAAAATTTTATCTGTACAAATGGATGTTTTAAAAGAAAAACCAATTGTATACTACACACATTTAGAAAATAATGGCCATTATCTTTGTTATGGGCTAAAAGGGGGTAAAGAAGAATCTGAAGTTGTTGATACCACTTCAGATGCTAGTAAACTCTATTCCCCAATTGTTAGAATAAAATCTCTACCTAAAACTTTACAACCTGGCAATGGAACTTTGGATAGATATCAACCTATTGAGTTAGAAGATATGTCAAGTCTAGCAAAACTTACTTGGGGTTTTGAAGAAATTCCATTTCCACTGTTTTCCTTCCCACATAATGATAAATGGTTAATTGGAGTTTTCATGAATTTTAATGATGAAGGTACATCTTATTTTTGTCATGTTGTTTTAGACATTGATCCACAAATGCCATTTTTGAAGTTTTCCACTACAAATGGATCTCAGCCTACATTCGTAGAAAATCCTTCTGAACACGGGTATTCTTATATCAAAATAATAAAATTGAGAGACACACATCCACTAGTTGATTATGACCACCTTCAAAACTAGACTCTCACAGATCTCAAAGACTAATGGCAAAATAATTCTTGCCAATGACTATGATTTCTCTGTTAAAAATTTAGAAATAAAAACAATTCAAAACATTAAACAATTGCATCCATATCTATGTGGAGTTAAACTAAATTTTCATTTACTTCTTCCTTTGAGTGGAAGAGAAATTTCCAAAATAAATAAAACAGCTCATAGATATGGATTACAAACAATTGCGGATATTAAGCTCAATGATATTGGAAATACCAATCTAGTAACAACCGAACATTTGTGGAATTTGGGATTTGATGCGGTAATTGCAAATCCGATAATGGGTCTTGATAGTCTGAAAAGTTTAGTAAAATCTGCTCATAAAAATGAGAAAGGTGTAATTACATTATGTCACATGAGTGCACCCGAGGCTAAATTGTCATATGATATGGAAATTAAAATGGAAAAAAAACAACAATTATACCAATTATTTCTAAATTGGGCTCTAACTGCAAAAGTTGATGGAATTGTAGTGGGAGCTACATTTCCAAAAATTATACAATATTGTTCTCAAAAAGCAAGAAAGAATTTAAGTATATTTTCTCCTGGTGTTGGTACTCAAGGGGGTAATGCAAATGAGGTAATTTTGGCTGGGACTAATTATCTAATTGTCGGTAGAACTATTTTAAATTCAAAGAATCCACTTAATGTAGCAAAAGAATTACATCTACAAAGTATTGGAAAGTAATGTTTGTGCTTTTGTTAATACCGTTTTTGCATTATCAAATGTAGTTTTTTCCATTGATGTGTTATAATCCATCCATGCATAATTTTGATGTTCATGTGAAATCTTAACTTCTTCGGTTTTTGTTTCAGCTAAGAAAAATACCACTTTTTTGTTAACTAGCTCACCTTGATATTGAAAATTATATTCGATCCATTCTTCAAAATTTTCTAAGAATGTAATGTCTGTGATTCCTGTTTCTTCTTTGGTTTCTCTAATTGCTGTTTGATGAGTTGATTCACCTTCTTCCATTTTTCCTTTCACAAAATCCCAGTGCCCTGATGGATAATGTAAAAGCAAAAATAATTTTTTTGATTTCTCTTTTCTAAATAATACAATTCCTGCGGACGTCTCTTCAATCATTTCCCTAGCCTTCTTTTCCTCTCTTGATAAGTCCTAATTGCCCTCATTAAATCTATTTTTCTAAATTCAGGCCAAAAAATGTCCATAAAAATTAATTCACTATATGCACTTTGCCACATAAGAAATCCACTTAACCTCTTCTCACCAGAGGTTCTCAAAACCATGTCTGGAGATGATTGTGGTAAATGTGATGTGTATAAATTTGATTCAATCTCTCTCTTGTTAATATCTTCTACATTGAGT
>JAOUAE010000076.1 GCA_029861085.1 Candidatus Nitrosopumilus sp.
CCATACGTAATCAAGCTTGGAACAAATACGCTACATAAAGTTGGAAATATCTCCGGCAATCTTTATGCCATTGCCACAATAGGAAGTATTTTTGGCACATTTCTAACTGTGTTTGTCTTAATTCCAAACATTGCAGTGAATCAGATAATTTTTGGTTTGGGAATTGCATTAATTGCAAGCTCTCTAATTGGTCTCAAGGCATCTCCCAAAACTATTGCCGTTGCAGTTGTAATGATTTTGATACTTCCTTTGTCTTCATTACCTGTAAACACAATCTCACACAATGGGAAACTAATCTATGAAAAAGAGACACCCTTTAGTCATTTGGACATTATTGAATATGGAAATAATATCAGCATGTATCTTGATGGCATGAGGCACAGCTCAATGAATACCAAGGATTCACTTGATCTGGTAATAGACTATACTGAATACTTTCATCTAGGAATGCTGTTTAATCCTGAAGCCACCGATATTTTGTTTGTAGGCGGAGGAGGGTTTACTGGCCCAAAAAATTTTCTTGAATTGTATCCTGATACTAAAATAGATGCAATCGAAATTGACGCAGATGTGATTAATGCAGCAGAGACGTTCTTTGGTCTGGAGAAAAATGATCCAAGACTTCAGATATTCAACGATGACGCACGAAAGCACCTATCCACTTTTGAGAAGAAGTATGACCTGATTGTTCTGGATGCATATGCATCAAACTATGTGCCCTATCATTTGATGACTCAGGAATTCTTTCAAACAGTTGAAAAAAGATTGGAACCAGACGGCGTTGTGGTGTCCAATGTCATCGGTTCTATAGAAGGGAATAATTCTCAGCTGGTCAGGGCAATGTACAAGACAATGAAGGAAACGTTTCCAGTATCATATATTTTCCCCACAGAAGATAGAACAACAAACGTGCAAAATATCATGATAGTCTCATCAAACCAGCCATATGAATTTGACAGATTGACCCTTTTGGAGATGGCAAAAAACAGTCCTGCAGACTATCTTGTTGATGAGCTAAGCAAGCAAGCGCACTTCTATCAGGGAATAGTTGATACATCAGATGTTCCATTTTTGACTGACCAATACAATCCATCTGAATCTCTTATCAACCCCCTTACCAGCAAAATATACGTACAAGAATTTCAGGATGAAAAAATAGAAAAGAAAGAACATCGGGAGGATTCAGTCAATTTAGGATTGGGTGTAGGGTTAACTGTTGTTGCAGGGATCTGGTTGATCTATTTTAAAAAGAGAATATGGAATTCTGAAATATCCTCTTCAACTAATTAGAAGACTAAAAGGAATTTTACATTTGTAAAGTACAGTTAATAAATAAATCAAGACTTGACTTTTGATATTCTTGGCAGAAATTGAATCATCTGAAAACAATACAGTTGTTCAGAAATCACATAATGGAAAACTGATAATTGGAATTATTGCTGCAGTTGGCATCGCAGCATTTTTTGGAGGTTATGTATTTGCAACTGAGACTGCAGAACCCAAACAGATGATCATACAAGAGTCATCTGAAATTCTTGGAAATACTCAACCGCCGCAAGTAGCAACACAAGGTCCATCAGAACTACCAAGAATCATCTCATCCGATGACGATCCGATAAGAGGAAACTCTGATGCTAAATTTACAATCGTGGAATTTTCAGACTTTCAGTGCCCTTTTTGTGCAAAATTCCATTCAGAAACGCTGCCACTGCTGATGGAAAACTACATCGACAATGGCAAGGTCAATTTGGTGTTCAGAGATTTTCCAATTGAAAGCATTCATCCAAATGCAGTTCCTGCAGCTCATGCCTCAGAATGTGCAGATGACCAAGGAAAATTCTGGGAGATGCACGACATGATATTTGAGAACCAAAGAAACTGGCAGAATATTGAGGTCCTTCAATCATTGGATTTGTTCAAAAAATATGCCATTGAGATAGGAGTTGATGAGGATGAATTTGACTCTTGCATGTCAACTGCAAAGCATATTGACGAGATTAGAAAAGATCTTCAGGATGGTCAAGCCTATGGCGTGACTGGTACCCCTGGATTTTTTGTAGGCAATGAGGATGTAGGATTTACAAAAATAATAGGTGCTCAGCCTTTCTCTTCGTTTCAAAGAGTGATAGAGGGTTTAGAAGGGTAGATGAGCATTGATAAAACTAAACACTGAAAATATCACTTCTTCAAACGTGTGAACTATGAAATTTTCTTGAAACACTTCATCATGTATGTCATGTGAATGTGATTCCATAAGATCAATGGTTGCATGAGGGTGAGCATCTGCAGTAGATGCCATACCAATGACAAAAACAAAAGCAATCAAGATTCCAAAAAATGTAAAATATTTCATAGGTTTCTCATCATTTCAACATCATTTTAACTTTTGAAAATTCTTACCATTTGACTTGAATAATTTACAAATGTAAAGTCCAGATGTTAAGTATCTTGTAAAAACTTGTAAAATAACAACATGGTAAATGTGTGCAAAGGAACCTGCATTAGGTTCAAGGCAATCGGATACAAGGGACGACATAGATATGAAGATGGGCAGAAACTTTGTCCAGTATGTGCAGAATTTCTAACGTATGCTGGCATTCGATGTCCTTGCTGCAGTGTAAAATTACGAAGTACACCCAGAGGCAATAAGTCTAGAAAAGAAATCCATGAAAAAAGAAAATGTGTCTGGCATTGAGTCTTAAAAATATTATTTCATTGATTGGTGTATCTGATGACTTGACATAAGTTCCCGCATCTCAGTCATGTGATTCTGCATTAGTTTTGTCATTTGTAAGTTAAACTCTTCTTCAGTTAATTCTGAAGACAGTAATTGCTGCATTTCACCTACATGCTTTGACATGGTTTGAATCATTTTTTCTTTTGTTTCAGGATTCTGCATCATTTGCATCATCATGTCATGATTCATCATTCCCTGCATTCCAGAACCCATCGTGTCTCCAGTCATGTTATTCATCATCATATCCGTGCCCATCATAGCCATCATCTGCTGCATGGCCTCTTGATTTTCTGTCATGTGACCTAGCATCTGTAATCGTATGGTGGGGTCTTCAATTATTGTAAACATCATTTGCATTGCAAAATCATGATTGTTCCTCATCATAATTCCCATTTCTTCGGCATGTTGAGTATTTTGCATCCATATTCGCATTGCCTCTGGATCTTGCGTGATTGATTCCATCATTTGGTTTCGAATTTCAGGATTTTCTAAAATTTGATTCATCATCTGTTCACTGAATTGAGGATCATTCATCATTGCTTGTTGGTTGCTTATCATCATGTTACCAGAATGTGTTGAACCCGCAAATGCAACATAGCCAAATGCCAATCCTACAAGAAACATTCCAACGGCAATTCCTATCACCATATTCTGACTGGTCAATACGAATTTCACTAACATGAATCCATATTAAAAATAGGTGTTTTACAATTGTAAAGTTTACCTGTTAAGTATCAAAGTGTGTGATATGACACATGTCTTCTCAAGTACTTGCAAAAAAATCCATGGTGATAATTGCATTTGTTTTATTTTCATTAATCTTTATTGGAATAATATTTTCGCTAGGAACAACTTTTGCAATTGAGGGAAAAGAGCACACCACATTTCTTTCATGGATAATGATTGCGTATATTGCAGGCTTGTCCATGATTATTTTGCCATGCACCCTGCCTCTTGTATTCATAATTGTCCCCCTGAGTATGGGGCAGGGATACAAGAAAGGTCTGTCAATGGCATTGCTTTTTGGTCTGGGTCTGACAATTACCATTGCATCTTACGGAATCGCAATTGCGGCAATAGGGCAAAGTGCATCATTGGATCAAGCATCAACCGTAATGTTTCTGATTGCAGGGATTGCAGCATTTGTTTTTGGACTGTCACAGCTTAAACTGATCTCTCTTAGACTACCATCATATTCTGGCACTCCAAAATTCATACAAAACCGTGGAGAGTACACAAAATCATTTTTCATGGGATTGCTGTTGGGAAATGCAGGAGTCGGTTGTCCAAATCCCTTGTTTTACTGGCTTTTAATCTACATTGCAGGCACTGGCAGCATCGAGGTAGGTGCATCACTAGGTGTCGTACACGGAGTAGGAAGGGCAATTCCTTTGATTTTGATGTCAGTTCTTGCAGTAATTGGAATCAATGCAACAAAGAGCCTTACCCTCAAGAGGGAATCAATTGAAAGGGCATCTGGTTGGATGCTGATTGTCATCGGGGCATTTTTAATTATTAATGGACTTCCAGAGGGACATGAGTGGTATGAGGAAACATTCATCCATCAGGGATGGAACAGTCTGATTGAAATGACTCCAATTCCATCTGAGTTTGAAATGGATGAGCATGATCATGGACATACTGATGTAGGAAATTTCAAGGTATTTTACACCGCTTTGCTAGCTGTGCTGATACTAAGCCCAATCTTTGTACGCTCTGTTCGTAAAATCAGGGAGGTGAATGCATGAAAGATCCTGTATGTGGAATGGAAATGGGAGAAAAGGGAGAAGTGTTTTCTCATAACGGAAAAGAATATCGATTTTGCTGCGCTAGTTGCAGATGGGCATTTGAGAATAATCCGGAACAGTTTGAAAATGAATCACAAGATTGAAATCTTGACCACACCTTCGTGTGGAAATTGTCAGATAGTTGAAAAAATTCTGGATGATATGAAAATATCCTATGACGTAATTGATGTCACAGAGAAACCAGAGTACTTGGAAAAATATCCAATTTTCACTGCACCCGGAATTGTAATTGACGATAAATTGGAATTTACAGGCATTCCAAAAAAACAAGAATTGCTTGAAAAATTGTCAAGCTAGATTATGATTCAGGCCGCTTTTCAAGTGTCAAAACTATGTCAATTGTCTTTCCATCTCGTAAAATTTCAAGATTAATTGTATCTCCAACATTTTTCTCACGTTGTAGGTGAATCAAAAGATCATCAATCTGCCTTAATTCTTTTCCATCTGCAGATAGTATGATGTCTCCGCCAACAGTATATTCAATTTCATCTAAAGTGGCAGTTTCTGACGATCCTATAAGACCCGCCTTGTCTGCAGGACTGTCTTTAACCACGGTCATGATCAAAACTCCTTTTGCATCGTCAAGTTTCAGCAGTTCTGCAAGATCAGTTGAAATGTTGGCACTGGATATTCCGACCCAAGGATGTTGAAATTCTCCTTCTGTGATTAGAGTGGGCACGATTTTTAATACAACGTTTGATGGAATGGAGAATCCTACGCCTGAAAAACTACCATCACTGGAATAGATTGCAGTGTTTATGCCAACTACCTCTGCATTCATGTTTAGTAATGGACCTCCGGAATTTCCGGGATTAATTGCAGTGTCTGTCTGAATTACATCTGGAATTGAAAAGAAAGTTCCCTGTATTGGCAAAAGACGTCCCAATTGGCTTACAATTCCAGACGTCATGGAGCCTGAAAGACCAAATGGATTTCCAATGGCAGAAATTTGTTCTCCTACTTGGAGTTTTGATGAATCTCCAATTGGTAAAGGATATAGTTTTTCAAGACTTGCATCTAGTTTGATCACTGCAATGTCTGCATAAAGATCAGTTCCTACAAGATGTGCATTGTAAGAAAGTCCATCAACAAAAGTAACAGATATTTTTTTTGCATTTTCAACGACATGGTTATTTGTAATAATGTGACCCTTTTTGTCAAACACAAATCCAGAACCAACTCCGTTCGAACCTTCAAACTCAGATGATTTTGTAACAGATATGCTTACCACTCCAAATTCTGAACGCTCAAAAATTTCAGTTAATGAAAGGGTATTTTCGGATAGTTTTGATTCATTTGCTATTTGAATCTCAGCGGAGAGATTGTCTTGTGCCAATACGAGTGAAGGCAGTGCAACAAACGCAAATGACAACAAAACAACACCAAAAATAACTCCTCCAAGCAAAAACTTTGATCTAACATTAAGTGAATAAGACAATCTGTACAAATTGATTGTGAATTATTAGATAAATAACAATGGCACATTACATTTGTAAAGTTAGCCTTGTGCTTTTTCTATGATTGATTGTATCCTTCCCTTGTTTTTTTCCTTGTATTGAGTTTTACAAGTGTTACAGCAAAAGAATCTCTCAAAATTTGCAAATTTTAAGACGTGGGGCTTGTCTCCAATTTGACCATCACATAAATCACATTTCATTTTTACCGACATGCCGGATTTCAAATCTGTATCAGGGGATTCATTGCAATCACATGCCGCTAGTTTGTTTTTCTGTTCATTTGCAAGATTGGTAGAATCGATAACAGGTGAGATTGACTTTATCAATCCAATATTGACCAGTCTCTGGTATCTTGCCTGTACTGTGGGAGTACTAATGTTAAGTTCCCTGGAAATCTGTCTAAATGATTTTCTCCCATCTTGTTGCA
>JAOUAE010000014.1 GCA_029861085.1 Candidatus Nitrosopumilus sp.
TTTTCCTTGCTCTTTTTACTGTCTTTTTTGCTTTCTTTACGTCTTTTTTGCCCTCTGATGTAAGTACAGGTACAGGAGTTGGAACAAATGGTGCAGGTGGTGCTGTTACTTTAACAGATGTTATTATGACAGGTGATCCTTTCTTTGATCTCTTTTTTACTTTCTTTACTTCTGATTTTATTGGTCCTTTAGTTTTTGATTTCGACACTACATTGGATTTAGATGATGCAGAATTCGTTTTTTTAGATACTTTCTTTGTAGATTTTTTTACTTTCTTTACTGTTTTCTTTGCATTCTTTCTTCTAGTCTCCCAGCCTTTCTTAGATGCTGTAGATTTTTTCTTGTTTACTTTTGGCTTTCTAAACATTGTAATCTCAAAACTATAATTTCATTTCAATAGGAGTAATGAAAATAATTAATTGATTGCATAAAGTTCTAAACACTTCCCTTAAACCATAATTCTTGCGATGATTCATGAACGTATTCGGACTCGAGCCAATACAGGCAACAATCATTGTCACCATAATCGGTGTGGGGTTGCAAGTCGGACTAGGATACCTGAAATCTGGCAATGCATTTGATGGCAGACAGTTACTAACCTCTGCAGTCATCACAAAGGGGAATCTCAGTTATCCCGATCTCGTTTTTACTGATTGCAGTCAGTGTCACTTTAACTCCTGAGGAATAGCATTTCTGGCATAATCCTATCATGATAAAGTAATGTGTATACACATAATCATATTACACATTGTAAAATTTTAGTTCGATCTTGGTAAATTGTTTTTTTTCACATTGATCGATACAAACGTTCACTTTTACAATTCAAATTAAAATTGAGATTTCATTGGTTCAAATGCTTTGCATAGACCGCTGCCATCAGCATAAGGCGATAAAACCTCCAATCGGATCCAGATATGCCGTTGGCCAGAAATACTGCTCGCACTGTGCGTTGTTTATGAAATGGGATGGCATCAGGTGTCCATGCTGCGGGCTGCAGTTGAAATGCAAATCCAAGGATGCAAAGTACAAGCTTGAAGTCAAGCGGATTTGAAATTATTACTTGAAAACTGGTTCGATCTTGGTTAATTATTTTAAAAGTTTGGTTACGGTTTACATAAGTATATTAGGTATTTTGTGTAATTATTTGCTAAAATCCTTCTGGTGGTCTTTGAACAAAGACATTGCAAACTAGCGCATCTGTTTTAGCGTCTCTGTATTGAACATTGCATGAGACAAATTTTCCTTTGAGTGCTCGTTCTAAGTCTTCTTTTGTTTTCTCTTCGTATTGCGGCTCATTAGGATCATCAATTTTCCCAATGACTATTTTTTCAGTTTTTCCATAATCACCTTGGTTGTCTTTTCGTGTATGGCTTACTAGTAATTCAAAAGCATTGTTTGTAAGAACTGCAATTACTGCGCCACCGATTCCATCTCCCATAACTACTAAATTTTTTCTGTTCTATAATTACTTGGTGGCAATACTAATTTCGAAGTCTGGAACGAGTCCTTTTTCTTTTGCCATCTTGAACAATCTTCTGATTGATTCTTCTCCTGGATCACCCATGTTGACTGTCACCTGATTAACATACATTTTTACAAATTTTTCAATCAAATCTCGTTCTTTTCCTCTGGAATACTGCATTGCATATTCTAACGCATCATCAAAATGCTCTAATCCATATTCAATTGATGCTTGAAGGTATCTGTCAAACTTTACAATTGCATCCATACCTAGGTCCGTTCTCATTACGTTAATTCCCAGTGGCACTGGCAGGCCGTCTGTTGTCTTGTTCCACCACTCTCCTACATCAAGAATTTTGACATTTCCTTCTTGTTCATATGACAATTGAGTCTCATGAATTACAAGGCCTACTTCCACTTTGCCTGTTCTGACAGCTTCTGGAATGTCACTAAAATTCATTTCAACATAGTCAAACTTTCCAATCATTAATTGGAGAAGTAGGAACGCTGATGTCATTTTTCCTGGAATGGCAATTTTGCATTTTTTTATCTCATCTATTGTCATCTGTTTTCTTGCTGTAACTATTGGACCGTAGTTAATTCCAAAACTCCCACCACTTCTCAAGATTGTATACCCTGGAATGAATGCACATGCGTGAACTGAAACTGCAGTAACGTCAAGTTCTGGATCAGTTGCTTTGCGATTTAATTTCTCAATATCCTCAATAACATGATTTACTTTGAATTCTGGGGATGGGACTTTGTCTGTAAACATTCCATAAAACATGAATGCATCATCTGAATCCGGAGTATGTCCTACCGAAATTTCCATATTTATTTCCTCAATTCTCGTAATAAATACCAAAACCTACTTGGAATAGTTTTTCTAATATGTGTCTAAATTTATTTGAAATTATGAATTCAATTGAGGCATACGAAAGAGACATTCATCTACAACTAAATTTTTTAAAATCATTTAGAAAGCAAAAGACACTGCCTGCAAATCAACAAAAAAATATCCTGTTTTCTGGCAGTGGTGATTCTTTGGTGTCTTCATTGCTTGCCGAATCCTTTTCTGGTGGTGTGGTAAAAGCAATGGACCCACTAGATTTGTATAGAAATAAAGAATTGGTAAAATCAAAACATGTTTACTTTGTTTCAATTTCTGGAAACACCATTACAAACATCAAAGTCGCAAAAGTTGCAAAAAAAGCCATTGCCATAACATCTCAGCCTCAAAGTAGACTGGCTCATGCATCTGACAGGATAATTCCACTTGTTTCTCCAAATAGCGGCGTATTCACCGCAGGTAGTATCTCATTTTTGGAAAGTGCGTTAACTTGCATTTCTTTGGTGAAGCATATTCAAATTCCAAAAATAACATTATTTGCAAGAGCTGATTCCTTTGCAAAAAAAGCCGAAATCTCTAAGAGGATTTTTGTTTTAGGAACTTTTCACACATTTCCATTGGCAATGTATTGTGCTGCAAAGTTTTATGAAATTCTAGGTTATGATGTGCACTATTCTAGGATTGAACAATTCTCGCACATGGAATTATTTTCTGCTAAAAAAGGAGATACTGTAATAATCTTTGATGAGAAAAATTCCCATACAAAACAATTAGGAAATAATCTCAAAAAAATTGGCATCAATGTGATTCATCCTGACATCCCTTCTGAGAAACTATCCCAAATGATTTATTGTACTTTCGTTTCTCAGCTGGTTCCACTTTATGAAGCTAAAAAGAAAAGAAAGAAAGAGTGTCATTTTGTTACCGCAAAAGAGATTCGCAAGGTCTCTAATCAAATGATTTACTGATCTTTTGCAAGGCTAAGGTTTAATACCTGAAAACAAATTTTTGCGAATATGGCAAAATTCAAGTCAACTTCAGAAGTCATGAAAATTATCAAGAACAAGGCTAACATACGTAACTTTGGTGTTATTGCACATGTTGACCATGGAAAGACTACAATGAGTGACAGCCTTTTGGCATACTCTGGAATTATCGCCCCATCAGCTGCTGGAAAGGCACTTGCAATGGATTTTGATAAAGAAGAACAAGAAAGAGGAATTACAATTTATCAGGCAAATGTAACTTTGCTTTATTCTCAAAAAGATCAAGAATATGTCATTAACATGATTGATACCCCTGGACACGTAGACTTTAGCGGAAGGGTAATTCGAAGCCTTAGGGCAATTGATGGTGCAGTAGTAGTATGTGATGCTGTTGAGGGTATTATGACCCAAACTGAAACAGTAACTAGAATGGCACTTGAAGAAAGAGTAAAACCTGTTTTATTTATCAACAAAGTGGACAGACTAATCAAAGAACTAAGGTTAACTCCAGAAAAAATGCAGGCACAGTTAGCAGAAGTGGTTTCAAACTTCAATCAATTGGTTGAGACTTATGCTGAACAAGAATACAAAGAAAAATGGAAAGTATCAATTCAAGATGCAAGTGTGACATTTGGTTCTGCCAAAGACAGGTGGGCAATAAACACTGATTTAATGAAAGAAAGAGGAATCACCTTCAAAGATGTTATTGATGCATATAATGATGAAAAAGTTTCAGACCTTGTAGAAAAAGCACCGTTAGCTGATGCAGTGCTTGGAATGGTCGTTAGACATCATCCTGCACCACATGAGGCAATAAAATACAGAATTCCACAAATCTGGAAAGGTGATTTGGAATCTGATGTTGGTAAGGCTTTACTTGCAGGTGAGGATGATGGCCCGACAATAATGATGGTTGTAAACATGGTGTTAGATCCTGCAGCAGGTCCTGTTGCAATTGGAAGATTGTTTTCTGGAACAATCAAAGATGGTCAAACTCTCCATATCATAGATGAGAAAAGAGAAGGAAGAGTTCAATCTGTTAATTTCTTTATGGGTAACCAAAGAGAACAGGTAGGCGAACTTGGGGCTGGAAACATTCCTGCATTGCTGGGATTAACTGAGTGTAGGGCAGGAAATACACTATCTTCTGTAAAAGGAATTCCAATGTTTGAAGGTGTGAAATATGTTTCAGAGCCTGTTGTTCAAATTGCAATCGAGCCCAAACATCCTAAAGATTTACCTAAACTCGTAGAGATTTTAAAACAGCTCACAATTGAGGATCCTAATCTAGTTGTAAAAATTGATGAAGAAAGTGGGGAGACAATTGTTGCAGGAATGGGTGTATTGCATTTGGATGTTGCAGTACACAGAATTCAAGATGCCAAATGTGATATTATAACCTCAGAACCTTTGATTAATTATAGAGAAACTGTAAAGGGCGGATGTGAGCCAATCATGGCAAAATCACCAAACAGACACAATAAAATTTTCATGAAAGTAGAACCACTAGAGCCAGAAATTGCACACATGCTAAGGACTGGTGAAATCAGTGATTTGAAAGATAAAAAAGTAGTTTCTGATTTGCTAAAAGGTGCTGGGTGGGACACTGATACTATTAAGAGAGTCATGAAATTTGATTCACGTGGAAATGTTTTGATTAACGGAACAAAGGGCGTTCAGTTTGTTCAAGAGTCAACTGACTCTATTAATTCTGGCTTTGAAGAAGTGATGAGAGAAGGTCCTCTTTGCAAAGAACAGATGAGGGATTGCAAATTTATTTTTACTCACTTTGTACCTCATGAAGATACCGCACACAGAGGTTTATCTCAATTAGGCCCTGCTTCACGTCGTGCATGTATGGGAGCATTACTGACTGCAGGTACTGCTGTTTTGGAGCCAACCTTGGCAATTGAAGTTCGTGTTCCAACTGATTTGGTCGGAAATGTTGCGACCATCCTTTCTGGTAAACGCGGTAAGGTACTTGACATGTCCCAAAAAGGTGCATCAAGTATCGTTGTAGGTGAGATTCCAGCTTCTGAAACGTTTACTTTGTCTGAAGCCATGAGAGGACAAACTGCAGGACGTGCAACATGGAATACATCCTTTAAGGAATGGACTGAAGTTCCAAAATCACTCTTAGCTGCAGGGGTGGCTGACATTAGAAAGAGAAAGGGACTTGCGCCAGAACCACCAGGTGTTAACGAATTTATCGATAAAGCATAAAAATAGAAATCCCTCAGTTTGTGAGTTGAAATCCAACGCTTCTCGTAATGCTTAAGTTTTGAAAATAGTTTTGATTCAACTCCTGGGGACTGACCCACCATCTTGGGATAAAAAGGACGCAGATAGGCGTGAAAATGCTTATCTGAATTGAATTCATGAAATTCTGTTATGGGTCTGTTAGATAGATTTAGTCGTACGTTTGACAAGTATGGATATGACCTAGACGGTTATGACAAAAAAGGTTATGATAAAAAAGGATATGACAAAAAAGGGTATGATAAGGATGGATATAACAAAAAAGGGTATGATAAGGATGGATATAACAAAAACGGGTTTAACAAAAATGGTTATGACAAAAAAGGATATGACAAAAAAGGATACAAAGACGGGTATGACGAAGATGGATTTGATTTCAAGGGTTACAATAAAGATGGGTATAACAAAAATGGTTATGATAAAAAAGGATATGACAAAGACGGGTATGACAATCGGGGTTTTTCTATAGATGGAATTCACATCGATACAAAAAGTGCTTTTGATAAAGATGGATATAACAAAAAAGGGTATGACGAAGATGGATATAACAAAAAAGGATACGACAAAAACGGGTTTAACAAAAACGGGTTTAACAAAAACGGGTTTAACAAAAACGGTTATGACCTAAACGGTTATGATAAAAAAGGATATGACAAAGACGGGTATGATAGTAACGGATATGACAAAGACGGGTATGATAGTAACGGATATGACAAAGACGGGTATGATAGTAACGGATATGACAAAGACGGGTATGATAGTAACGGATATGATAGTATCGGGTATGATGGACTAGGATATGATCACCTAGGTTACGACAAAGAAGGATACAACCAAGAAGGATACAACAAATTCAATAAAAAGAAAAACGTAGTACACAGTGATTAAAATAAATTTTTTGTCTGAATACATTCAACAAAAACATACATCCTCATTGCAAGTATATTTGTTGAATCTGAAGAAGATAGCAGTATGCATAAAAAAATAATTTCAAAGTTCTGAATCGTTTTGGGCCCCTTTCCCTGCTGCGATGTTTTTTTACAGCAAATTCAATTTCACTGGAATTTTTTTAAGGAGGTGTTCTTTATGGTATTTGATATGATGTCAGGATCCCCCAAGCCAAAAGAAGGAGACGATGTATGTCCAATATGCAACAAGAAAAAAGGTAAACACACCAATGAAGAGATATTGATATGTTCTAGAAAAATGACTGAGTTTGAGAAAAATAAAACAGGTGGAACAGGAATGGAATAACTTTTTGAAATTATTTTTTTGTATTTCTTGCAAGCCACTTGCTTACTATTTCATGAACAAGCTCTTCAGGCTCCATTGCTTTTTCAGTTGATGCTTTTGCAAGTGCCTTGGCCTCAGGAGATGAAAGACGAAGACGAACTTTTTGTTTTTGTTTGTAATAGTTTGCCATACGCTTGACTGCTGAATGGGGTGCTGTGGGATCTTCAGATAGCGCATCAAGATATCGCTTTCTTGCAGCATGAGAATATTTCGAGATTGTCTTGGCCGTCTCTACTGCCTGTGTGACATTAGGCGCGATTTTTGATAATCTCACTGCATCACCTCTTGAGATGGTCTTTGGTACTAGCTCTTTGAGTTGTTCTGGAATCCCTTTGAATCCCAGGTAGCTTCTAAACGTACTTTGGCTTATTCCCAAGGCTGATGCTGCCTTTTTGTTGGAACCGGTGGATTTTGCTAAGAAATTACAGGCTTCAGCCATCTCTTTTGATGACATTTGTTTTCTGTGTAAATTTTCTATTATCGATACTGCTTGGGCGTCTTCGAGTTGATATGGGTGTTGTACGACAAGTACTGGAATGTTTCTTGCACCTATTTTCTTGAGAGCATTGAGTCTTCTCTGGCCAGCTATCAGTCTGTATTTTCCATTTTTGCTCTTTTGAACAATTGGCGGATTCTGTAATCCTTCCCTCTTGATGCTCTCTGCAAGTTCTCTTAAGCCTTCTTTATCTAGCGATCGTGCTTCTGCTTCATCCCAAATCTCTACATCTTTTATGGGAACTGTCTTTATTTTATGAGAAAATAATTCCATTGTTTTTGCCAATTATTTGTTACGGTTTTTTCTCATTAAAAGTATTTTGTAAAAATTTCCTAAAACCATTTGATTAAAAATAATTTGCATCATTATAACTAAGATTAACTTCCATCACAAAATCATACGAAAGGCAAAGTTGAACAGATCTTAAAACATTGCAACTAAACAAGAGAATAATTACCAATTTCTAATATGCTGACAAATAGGAGTTAGAGTTTAGGAAAATTATTCTTTGACTCATCTACACGAATGGTATTGGAATTGCGGTTGGATTTTGCTGATGTGGGTTTTTTTAGCTTGATTACTTACATCTAGTAAGAAATGAAAGGCATAGATCTTATGAAAGGGAACGTTGTTTGGATAGTATTAGCAAGTCTAATTTTGTATGCTGCATTAATTCTGTTTTCAGATGTTGGTAAAATTTCGGATCATTTTATTCACATTAGAATCGAACTGGTTTTTTTGGTTTTTGTCATTGTTATTTCATCCCATGTTTTGAAGATTTTCCGTCAAAAATATTTTCTTGAGATTGTTAATGAAAAAATACAGTTAAAACAAAATTTGATTATTTACCTGGCTGGTTTGTCATTGGTTTTCACACCCGGAGGGGTTGGGGTCTTCATAAAATCCCACTTTCTAAAACAAAAGTTTGGTATCAAAAACAGTAAATCATTTCCAGTTATTTTTCTAGAACGCTATCATGACTTGATTGCGGCTACAACCATTGTTCTGATTGGCCTTTTGATATCATTTAGCTGGATATCTGCAACTTTGGTGGCAATCTCATCTTTTCTGCTGCTGGGGGTGTATCTTGTAATTACTCGCTTGGATGTATTTTCTTTTGTTCACGACAGGCTGTTAAAAATAAAATTCTTGGCAGAAAGATTGCCTGAAATAGGTCCCAACAAATCATTTTTTGCTTTGACCAGACCTAAGGTCATGACCAAGGGATGGCTGATAAGCATAGCGGGATGGGGGTTGGACTCATTGGCAGTTTATGTTGGATTCTTGGCGTTGGGTGTTGACCTGGGATATGTTCTGACATCTCAGATCTATCTTACTTCGTTGGGATATGGGGTTTTGTCTTTGATACCCGGAGGAATTGGGGTCACTGAAGGAATTGCCGATTACTTGCTAGTGCAGCAAGGGTTGACCATTTCGGTTGCATCATCACTAGTCATATTTACAAGACTTGCAACAATATGGTTTGCAACAAGTATTGGTATGATTTTTACCCGTTTTGCATTAAAACAAAAAGTCAACATTTCTTGAATTAGTTCAATAGCCATATCAAAAATAAGGACATCAAGAATATTTGAGACCTATCGCTCTTTCAAACATATTCTAAAAATAATTCTAAATCACACTTTTATTTCCACGCAGGTGCATTATTCACCTTCTTAACTATGTTCCCCGAATAATTTGCATGGGTATATGATTAGCAGCAAAGATTTTGCACTAATTTCTACTTTGATGAAACGTAATCATTCATTGCTAGGCAATTCTCTGTCATGAACTGCTCGAGATTTCCCAGTTTTCCGCTCCACTGATCAATGGTGCTCTCTACACATTTTTCGATTATTTCACTGGTAGATTCAGTCTTATTCATTGCCTGCTTTACGTTATCCATCACACTGAACACAAATTCCTTGTCAGTTTTGATGTGCTGTTTTGTTCCAAGTATTTTTTCATGGCCTGAAATTAGCACATCAAAATCAAAGTCATTTACCAGGGTGTCATGTGCCCTGATATGCTCATCCATGTTTACTGTAACCCCGAATCCTTTGTATGGTGCAGCATCTGGATGAAACAAGTCAACTGCCATTGCAACTTTTTGTTTTGGTGCCAAAATCACGATATCGCCTTGGGAATGAAATGTTCCAATATATGATAATTCCAAGACTTGATTTCCAACTAATAGTGTGTATCTATCATCAAATGTTATGGTTGGAATGGGCCTGTTTGGATCATTTTCAGAAATCAAAATATCTGCAGTATCAGAGTGTGCAATGTATTCGATGTCTGATGGGAAAATTTGACCTGCTGCACCTGTGTGATCAGCATGAGAGTGAGAATAAACCATGTGTGTGATTGGCTCATCTGTCACTTCTTGAATTGCCTGAATGTATTTTTCTCCAATCGGCTGAGGTGCATCAATGACAATTACCCCTTGACCTGTTGTCAGAAACATTACCTGATAGCCATTGCTGACTAGCCAGTAAATTCCGTCTGCAATCTCGTCTACAAAATATCCCTTTTGCTCCTCGATGGTTGGAGCATTTTTTATGTACATCGTAGTTTCAGGAAAAATTCCGTCTACTTCTTGCATCGTAATTTTTTCTACAAAATGTTTTCCATCAGTAGTTCTGCATTGCCGTGGATGAGATTCCATGACAGGATTTCCTGCAGCAACACATTCATCAAAATTATTAATTGAAGATGACATGGGACATTCTCCCTGGTGCTTCATTGCCATGTGTTGTGAATTAAGACTACACATGTTGCCATATGTCATACCATCCACTCCGCATACGGGACTGTATTCCAGCGTACAAGATATTGCAGGTTTTTCTGTTTGCCATCCCCTGTGTTTGAGTTTTTCAACAGAATCGGATTTTATACAAGCAGGAGATGCATCATGATATTTGAACATCAATTCTTTTCCTTCGGCACAAATAATGTTGTCTACTGAAATTCCTGCATGTTTTTGATGGAGCGGTTTTAGGTATGGCTTCATGACACCATCCATGACACACACTTTGCCTGCATAAGCGCCTGGACCGCATCTATCATCTAATACACATATCTGTCCAAGCGATGCAAATCCTGGCGCACACATTCCATTATGCGGTGTATGATGATTTTCCATAATATTATTTTTCATTTCATTTTGTCCCATTTGTTCGTCATGATGAGTTCCTTCATGGGATGCAAAAATTGGATCATAGTTTACAACTAGAATTATCGATAGAATTAGAATTCCGAAAAGGATGAAATGTTTCATGATGTAATTGTGCATTTACTCTATTTATGTACAAATCCTAAGACTCGTCAATTATTTTGGGAATTAAAAACGATGCAGGCAGGTGTGAAAAAAACAATTCTATAGATAAAAAAAATTTTAGATATTGTGTGAATGAAGATTTTACAAAGATCCCAGATAATCTGTCTCAGCCAAATAATGATGGAAAAACTAACACTCTTTTAGGAATTATAGTCCAAGCATTCATACTTTCATCACAAAAGAAATGATGGTTCTTTCAAAAAAATAATACTTAGTACATGGTTGTATTTTCCCCAATGATGTACGTTTCAAAAAAATTTCCTCCTTAGTCTTATGCCTCATCACATGTATATGGGGATGAAGTTCAGGCATTAAAAATAATGCTCACGTGGAAATTCATGAATTAAAAAAAGAACATATTAAAAGAAATTTTTAGTTTAATTCTGAAACATTTTAGAAACGTAGGTTAACATCAGTTAATTTTTCGTAGTAAGAACATGACAATGTGCCTTATGATGAATAGTGTTAATGATGTCATCAAAGTGATTTGCCTCGATCATAGAAAGTTTAGGATAGTCCACTATCAACAAGCCTACTTTATGTTCTTTGACATAGTCAATCACCCAATGAGCAATTGAATCCGTCAAAGCAAATTTGGTGTTGATTTTAATACCCTCTTTTTGTGCTAGATCTTTCCATTTTTTCAGTTCCTCTTTGAGTTTAGAAATTTGTTCTTGCATAACTTTCTTATCTGATTTTGTTTCAAAAAAATAAAACTTGGGTTGATCCTTGTAGACACATTCAATTACAGACAATTCTGTATCGAATTTCTTTGCCAAAGCAAGTCCCAAATCAAATGATTTTTTTGTGTGGGTGGGAGTAATTATGGCAACAGTGATATTTTTGAACATTTTTATGATTTCTGATTTGAAACCACATTATATGAATTTGTAATTCTTCATTCGTATGCTAGATTCTTTTTGATAATGAAGTTGTTTTAAAATAAGTAATTTCCTATGCTTTTTGTCTTTTTTTATCTCTGCAAATGCCGCAAAGATAATTTTTCAGAAATTCCTCAAGTTCTATTTTAAATTCTTTAGTTTGATAATATTTTTCTCCAGCTTTTAATCCCCCTGGAACATGTTTCCCACAATTAGTACAATGAATATTGATGTTAAATTCCACTTTTTTCTCATTTTCTGAAATTTTACCTATTATCATAGGCATGTTTTATCTAATTTTCATATAAAAAATATCCTGAAACATAAAACTCATGAATATTATACTGAAAAACTGATACTTTACTTGATGTTATCTGTATGGTTTAGAGTAATCAGGGTGAGGTTTCTTTTAGCATCAATTATTGCAGTCTCTGTTGGCTTGGCATTAAATTGGTGGCAAAATTCTTCTATTGAGCCCTTTGATGCAATTTTGACATTTGCTGGTGTAATGGCACTGCATGCAAGTGTGGACTTGCTAAATGATTTTTGGGATTTTAAAAGAGGCATTGATACTAAAACGACTAGGACAAAGATGAGTGGTGGCACTGGTGTATTGCCTGAGGGATTACTCCGGCCATCTTCTGTATATCGTGCAGGAGTTGCGTTTTTAATCATTGGTTCTATAATTGGCGGATATTTTGTAATTACTGATGGTATAATCATTGCAGTCATCTTGGGCTTTGCAATTCTATCAATTTATTTTTACTCTACGAAAATTGTCGATTCTGGTTTAGGAGAATTTTTTGTTGCAGTAAAGGGCTGCATGATAGTCATTGGAACTTTTTTTATCCAATCTGCGGAAATATCTGTTGAATCGGTTCTTGCTGGCATAGTTGTTGGCTCTTTGTCATCCTTGGTCCTTTTCATTGCGTCTTTTCCAGACTATGATGCTGACAAGTCTAAAGGCAGAAAAACTTTGGTTATTGTAGCAGGAAAAGAAAATGCTGTAAAGCTATTCTGGATTTTTCCTCTGGTGTCTTATTTTGCAATAGTGGTTGGTGTGTGGTTAAATCTATTTCCAATGATTTCTTTAATTGTTTTTTTGAGTATTCCATTAATGATAAAATCTGGAATGGGGTTGCAGAAAAATTTTAACTCTGTTGAAGACCTTGTACCTTACATGTCTTCGACTTTGATGTTTGGTAGGATTACTGGCGTATTGTTTGTGATTAGCTTGTTGATGGGACTATAGTTCTTTAGACATAAATTTAGTAATTACTGATATTTTTCATGATATCTGGATTTGCAACTTTTGAGGAAACTAGAAAATTTGCTGAAAATTCAGGCGTAAACAAAGATAATTTTAAAGAATTTCAAAGTCTGTATCTCTCAAATGTGGGTGTTGGAACTTACCTTGGTGATGCCGATTCCAAAACAGATGAATTAGTAACTAATGCTGTAAAACAGTCTGTCTTATCTGGGGTAAATGTAATTGATACTGCAATAAATTATAGATCTCAAAAGGCAGAACGTTCTGTAGGTAAGGCCATTTCGGAATTGATTCAAGAGGGTAAAATTACACGTGATCAAATATTTGTCAGCTCTAAAAATGGATATGTCACAAATGATGCTGATGTTCAACTGGGTTTCTGGGAATACGTAAAAGAGGAATATTCTCAAAAAGGAGTCATCACAGAGGGTGATGTCACATCTGGTTATCACTGTATGACTACTGCATATCTTTCTGATCAACTGGATCGTAGCTTGAAAAATTTGGGATTGGATTGTATTGATTTAATGTATCTTCATAATGCTGTTGAAGGACAAATCAAGGACGTTCCAAAAGAAAAATTCTTGGAAAATCTAAAATCTGTTTTTAAATTTTATGAGCAAAAACGTCAAGAAGGTAAAATCAAATTTTATGGTATGGCCACTTGGGAATGTTTCAGAGTTCCACATGATAATTTGCAGTATCTCTCACTTGAAGATGTAGTAAATATGGCCAAAGAAATTGGGGGCGAAAATCACGGATTCAGGTTTATTCAGTTGCCTTACAACATGAATTATGATCAAGCATTACTTGGAAAAAATCAATTATTTGGAACTGAAAATATTTCTATTTTGGAGGCAGCTGTGAGATTGGGTATTGGTGTATTCACTAGCGTTCCTTTCATGCAAGGAAGACTGCTAACTCCTGGAACGATGCCTGATTTCAATAATCTAAAACCGTCTTTACGTGCTTTGCAATTTATTCGCTCGTCTCCTGGTGTATTGGCTCCTTTGGTAGGCCAGAAATCTGCTGAACATGTTTCAGAAAATCTTGAAATTATGAAAATCCCCCCAATGTCCGAATCTGAATTTCTTGCATTGGTAAAGACATTGACCTCGTAATTATTTTGTTTATTCGGTTGTAATTTGTAGAAAGATAATAAACAAGTGATTTTTAGTATGACTGAGTAATTTGTCTGGAAAAATCTATGATTATGGCAAAATTTGTAATTCCATATACTCCATTGATCCTAAAATCCGATTTGCAGGTGTAATCAATGAGAGAGGACGCTTGGTGGCAGGTGGAATGAAAGAAAACATTGAACCTTTAGAGAGCGAAAAAGATGACGAAATGATTTTCATGGAACTTGCATTACGTGTCAAAATGAGAAAAGAGTTTGACAAGCAACTTGGCCCAGTAAATTTTGCTATGGCATCTCGTGAACGTGCATTGGCAATTAGCGTCATAATCAATAATGATATTTTGTATGTCGTATCTGAACCTGATACTGATTATGGCATGCTTCCAAAGCAAATCCTCAAAATAATCCATTCTTGATTACATCTGAAACTAATCATTAATTGTTTGATTTTTTGAGATGTGTCCAGAAAATGCTTTAAGCTAATTAACGTTAAAGCCTCCATAGCTGAATGTATAAATAGAATTTACAAAGTGGAAAGTCTGTGCCAGTAGATCCTGTATGTGGAATTGAACTAGATGAAGATTTAGCGTTAATTCATGATCATGATGGAAAAAAAATTTATTTTTGCTGTGATGGGTGTAGAAGAATTTTTCTCAAAAAACCTCGCAAGTACAAAAAGAACATCTAGATGGGAAAAGCCCCACACATTCTACAAAATTTTGATTTTCCAACACTGTGTTTACAATATGGGCATATTTTTTCTACATTGATATCTACAGGAGATCCAAATAGTTTTTTAAAAATTTCGTAATAATGCATAGACTCTCTACTTCTAATTACAACTCCGTCTTCTTTTTCAACTATCAGTTTTTTTTCAACAAATTTTTCTTCTCCTATTATTGATTCAAACAAATTAGTTAAGCCTGAAGTTCCTGAACCCTCCTGCATCGGAGACTTCTCTCTCCATGCAATTTGTTGTGGGATGTATTTTTCAAATGTTTTGCGGATGATCCACTTTCCATGTCTTTTTCCCTTCTCGTTTTTGACTTTCAAATTTACGGGAATCTCATTAGCTAGTTTTACTACTTTTTCATTTAGAAATGGTGATTCTACATTCACTCCTAATGCTTTACCTATTTTTTGTGTTGGAAAGTGCATTACTGAACAAACTCTTCTAATTTCTTTTTCTAATTCCTCTTCTGGTTTATTTATAAGGAAACTATATCCTGCAAATAATTCATCAGCCCCGTCTCCGGTAATGATTGATTTTTCATTATTGTCTTTTGCCCATTTTATTGCCAGGTACATTACAACATTATTTCGAATTTCTATGTCGTTAAAATTTTTTAAAATCTTAATTGTTTCTTCTACTGCTTCAAGAATTAAATCCGTTTTCACATTATGTATTGTCAATGGCAATTGCATTTCTTTTGAAATCATTTGGCAGTATGTCAGATCTGTTGAAACAAAATCATCTGCAATCACTGCCACCGCTTTTGGTCTTCTTTGCTTGAGAAAATATGCAATAACTGAACTATCCAACCCCCCTGACAGTGAAATCAAATTTGATTTGGATAAGTTACATGATTCTTCTAAAGCACTGTATAGTTTCTTGGAAAATTCTTCCAACATTATTGACATAGTTTTGAAATTAAAATAGCTATGCCTAATAGCACTGTTTGGATCAACTCCGTATCTTATTGCAAACTTTAAATTCATTATCCATATCATGTGGATTAATGCTGCTTCCTGCTGAAATTGAATCTAAAACTTTAATTCCTGCATTACGAGCTATTCTTGCCAAAAAACTTGCAGAAGATCACGATATTAGAGAAGATGAGATTTCTAAAATGCTTGGTGTTACTCAAGCAGCCATCAGTAATTACATTCGTGGAACAAGAGGTGATCCATCTTTAATTGCTAAACTTTTATCAGAAAAACAAGTTGCAATCTTGATTAATGAATTAACTGACAGTCTTTCTTCAGATATGGCATATACTCCATCTAGTCTTTCAAAATTCATAGGACTTTGTAACTACATTAAATCAAGTTTGTTAATTTGTGAGATACATCACAATTTAGAATCAAACATTGATGAACAAGTATGTAAAGAATGTGAAAACATGCTTCTAAAGGGTCCGGGAAGCGTTTACTAAATTTTATTTAAAATAATTTTAATCGTTGATGTCATATCTCCTATGCCTGCAGCAGCTACTGTATCTAGGGTGATTTTCTCAACCTTAGAATTGCCTTTTAGCATTTTCTCTGTTATGATGTTTGCCACTGCCACCGCATTTGGAATTGAATTTCCCTTTGATTTAAGAATCACTTTGTTTTTTTTACCTAGGATTGTCAACACATCAAGAGCTGATTCCATGACCGGATAATTTCCAATTTGTATTATGGTTTCATCAGACTTTTCGGTCTGCTCTTGACCATGCGACTTTGTTGTCTCTTCCATGAGCATTGTTCAATAGTTAGCAATTTTGTGTTCTTTTAAGTTTTATCGACCAATGATTCATTTTTCAAAATAATCTATTGGTATGTTTTGATAATCTCCGTTTGGAAGCACTCTTCTAATTGTAATGGGAATGACTCTCTGTTCAAGTTCTTCCATAGAAATATCCAATGAAATTCTTGCATTTTTTGGGATTGGAATGAACGGTGGGGCTCCTAATGATAATTGCAGTGCTCTTGCCCCCATAATTCTTGCTTTTTCAAATCTTGTTAATGTTGGTGGTCCAATTGTAATTTTGCCTTTTTCACATGGAATTTCTACTGCTTCATGTTCTTCAATTTTCTCAACAACTTCTCTGTTTTCTATTTCTTTGATTCTTTCTTCAAGACTGTTTTGTTCTTTTTCTGTTAGTGGTTCTACTAGATCTTTTCTATCGATTAATTTTCGATAAGTGTCTAATGCTTTGTTTAGTCCAGCATTTTCTTCTACTATGTCTTCGCTAATTCCTTCTTCAGTTTGTGAAGCTTCTAATAATTCGGATTCTTTAACCTCAGACAAGACACCAAATTTTTCTTAAAACGTTATATAATCTAATCAGTTTAAAGTACGAAATGAGTACATCATCAGTCTCAAGAAAACAACTTGTTTTGGAAATTCGAGGAAAGGCAAAAATCTCATGTGATCTTAAACGTCATTTGTCACCAAGAACTGTCGGGGCTATAATGAGATCGTTGCCATTAGAAGGACATGCTCATCTATTGGGAAAAAGTATTTCATATTTTGAAACTCATGTTGATGGTGGAATAGAAAGATCCAGGTCCGAATTCAAAAAAGGTGATGTTGCATTCTTGCCTTCTGCTGGAAGTATCTGTTTTTTCTTAAATGATGCTATATTTACAAAAACTATGACTCCTATTGGAAAATTGAATGGAAATATTGATGCATTAAACGATGTTAAATCTGGAGATGTGTTTTGCATCTATGAGGAAACTGTTTGATACAGATGATGACCTGAATACCCGCCAACTTTTTTTACAATCCCTTTGTTTGCTGATTCTTTTAGAAATGCATTTGCTGCAGAAATTTTAACTCCTGTTTGTCTTGCAAGATCTTGAACTGTTAAGACTTTGGAATTTTGTATAATTTTCATTGCCTGTTGTTCATTTACCTTCACTACGATCTCTGCCTTTTTTGGACCGCCTTCACCTTTGTCTTTCTTTTTCTTTGTGTCTTTGGAACCTGCTGATTTGTCTTTGTTTCCAGCTGTTGGTTTCTTTGCTCCGCCCATAAATTTAGAAAAAAATATTCCTCTTATAAACGATGAACC
>JAOUAE010000015.1 GCA_029861085.1 Candidatus Nitrosopumilus sp.
AAGAAATCCGTTTAATTTTTAACAAAATGACTGAAGGTAACGCTTGGTTGGAATTGCAAAATGAAGATGATATATTTAATTCAGGAATTTCATATCTTATTCAATTCCCAAACAAACCAAAAAGAGAGTCCACATCAATTAGTGGTGGTGAAAAAACGTTAGCTGCAATTGTGTTTGTTCTTGCTTTACAAAAACTAAAGCCATCTCCTTTCTACTTATTTGATGAGGTAGACGCACATCTTGATGCTCCAAACTCTGAAAGACTTGCAAAAATTTTAGAAGAAAGATCCCAAGAAAGTCAATTCATTATGGTGTCTCTAAAAGATTCAGTTATACAAAAAGCAAAACTGATCTATGGTGTGTTTCCAAAAAATGGTGTTTCCCATGTTGTTACTTACAAGGACAAACGAATCCCATCTGTTAGAACTTCTTAGTCTAGTTTTACATGACATGCAAAATAATGTTCTTCATTAATCATTTCTAAATTTGGTTCTTTTCTACATTTGTCAATGACATAAGGACATCTTGCCCTAAATCTACAACCTTGATACACGTCAATATCTGTAGGATCATTGATTCTGATTCTTCTTTCTTTGTGTAAATTGTTTGGATCTGGCTCTGAAATTGCATCAATTAATGCTTGAGTGTATGGATGTTTGGGATTTGTTAGAACTTGATTTATTGCTCCAATTTCAACAATTTTACCCATATACAAAATCCCTATCCTTTGACCAAAATATCTAGCCGTTGCTAAATCGTGAGTGATGTAAATAAACGAAATATTATATTTTTTCTGCAATTCTTGCATTAATTCAAGCATCTCTGCTCTAATTGAGACATCTAGCATTGAAACAGGCTCATCTGCTAGTATCACTTTTGGTTTTAGTGCCAATGCTCTTGCCAAAACTACTCTTTGTCTTTGCCCTCCTGACAGCATATGGGGATACCTTTTTACAATTTCTTCAGCTGGTTCTAATTTTACCTCGCGTAAAACTTCAATTACTCTTTTAGATCTATCTTGTTTATTTCCAATTTTGTGTATTTCAAGTGGTTCTGATACAATGTCACCAATTTTCATTCTTGGGTTAATGGAATCATATGGATCCTGATGTATCATCTGACAATTCATTCTAATTTTTTCCAAATTCTTTTTTTCATTATCTATCTCTTGATCTTCAAAAACTATTTTTCCTGAGTCTGGTTGAATTGATTTTAGAATTAATTTTGCAATTGTAGATTTTCCAGAACCTGACTCTCCAGCTAAAACTAACACTTCTCCTTTTTTCAAAGAAAATGATACATCATCAGTTGCTCTAACTGTAGTTGACTTTAAACCGAACATTCCTTTTTTTGTAAAATATTTTTTCAAATGTTCTACTTTTAGTATGTCGCTCACTAGATGTTGTTGAATACAGAAGTATATCAAGAAATATGATCTCTGTGTAAAAATTGGGATAAAGCATTTATGTTAAATAAAGATCGATTTAATAATTGAATGACGCAATTCAAAAACATCTTGATTACAAAAAATATGTTGTAGATTCTAAACTTCGATATTTTAAACCTCATGCTAGCAAAATAGAAAAAACATTTGCTGAGGAAATATCTTCTAGTCTTATTGGAAATTCTAAATTTATCACACCTAAATTTTTTTACGATAAAAAAGGTTCAGATTTATTTGAAAAAATTTGTACTTTATCTGAGTATTATCCTACCAGAACAGAAATTGATATTTTGAAGAATTTGAGTATTGAATTGTCTTCCTATCTTGATGAAACTTTTCGATTAGTAGAACTTGGTAGCGGTGCATCTGTTAAAACTAGACTGATTCTGGACATTTTTACATCTTTACAGGATACGACAGAGTATTTCCCAATAGACATATCTGAAATCCTCACAGAAAGTTCCGAGCAACTTCTTAAAGATTATGATGGCCTTCACATCACTGGTATAATCGACACTTATGAGGGTGGACTAGAATTTCTTAAAAATTACGATGATAAAAAAAACCTGATTATTTTTTTGGGTTCTAGTTTTGGCAATTTTTCTCCCAATGCAGGACGTGAATTTTTAAAAAAAATAAATTCTACAATGAAATCTGGAGATTTATTTTTAATTGGATTGGATTTAATCAAAGATAAACAAATTTTAGAGTCTGCCTATAATGATTCACTAGGTGTTACTGCGCAATTCAATCTTAATGTTCTTTCTAGAATAAATGATGAACTTGATGCTGATTTTAATTTAGATAATTTCTTACATTATTCAATTTACAACAAAGAAGATCAAAGAATTGAAATGTATTTGAAATCACTTGTACGTCAGTCCATTATCATATCAAAGTCTAATCTTTTATTGAATTTAGAAAAAAATGAATTAATTCATACTGAATATTCGCACAAGTATAGTTTAGATCAAATTCGTGAACTTCTTAAAAGCGTTGGATTCAAAATTAATCATGTCTGGATAGATGATAAAAAGTATTTTTCTTTAACATTGGTATCTAAAATCTAAATATCTTCTGCACATCTGAATCCTGAAAACAACCACCGTTCATCTAATCTAAAGAAATTCCTATAGCTTCCCCTGATTGACATTCTTGGAGTTCCAAAAGAACCTCCTCTCAAAACTTTTTGGTTTGTGAACCATTTGTCATTGTATTCATCAAAATTTGATTTGAATCCTGGATATCCTGTAAATTCTGATGCAGTCCATTCCCAAACATCTCCAATCATTTGTTGACATCCTGAGTGACTAGTTCCGTTAGGAAGTGCTCCAACCTCTAAACATCTCCAATAGTATGATTCCAATAAGTTGCATTTATCCTCTGTCGGATATTCGTTTCCCCATGGATAGATCGTTTTCTCTTGTTTTTCTTCGTTCCAACATGCGGCTTTTTCCCATTCTGCTTCTGTGGGGAGTCTTTTTCCAGACCATTTGCAATATGCATCTGCTTCATAGTAACTAACATGGCATACTGGTTCGTTTGGATTGATTTCTCTAATTCCTAAAAAGTCTCTTACATGCCATTTGTCATTGATTTTTTCCCAGTACATCGGAGCATTCCACTTGTTTGCTTTTACTTTCTCCCATCCATCTGATAGCCAATACTTGTATGTCTCATAACCTCTGTCTTTGATAAATTCCATGTATTGTTGATTTGTTATTGGGAATTCATCTATCTTGTAATTATTTAGGTAAACTTTGTGTTCAGGCAGCTCAATATCGTAACAATGGTCTTTTCCGTTGTATCCCATCGTATATAATCCTCCTTTGATACGGATTGATTTTTTTTCAGTGATGGGTTGCTTTGGAATTTCATTTTTTCTTACAGGTCTGTATTGCTCTGCAAGCAAATGCTGTAAATCATATACTAAGAGCTCTTGATGTTGGCATTCATGATGAAAACCTACGGTGATTAACTTTATTGCTTCTTCGTTCAAAGTTTGAGATTCAATAAATTTCTCTACTCTTTGGTTGATGGTGTTGAAGTATTGAAAAATTTCATCTGTAGTTGGTCTTGATACTACACCTCGTAATCCTTTGTCATGTGGTACTCCGAATTGTTGATAATAGGAATTCAGGTACTCTGAAAATTCTTTGGAATAAAATTCATAATTTTTATCCAATTTACTCATTATTGCCTCATAAATCCAACTTACATGACCGATATGCCATTTTGGAGGACTCATAAAAAATGCAGTTTGAACAACAAAATCATCTTTTTCCAAAGTCTTTACAAGTTCTAATGTTCTACTTCTTGTTTCTCTAAATTGATCTAACAGTATTCCATTTACTTCTAATTCTGGGTTTGATGTCATTATTGAAAAATTATGTCTTTTCTATTATTATATCTGTGGGTATTTTTGATCAATACCCTCTTGCAAAAATTGGAATTGAAACACTTTGTTCTTTACAGTATATGCATTTTTGATTTGTATTTTCACTTCCAAATGGAATGACTCTGATTTCTGCTCCTGTTTCTTCTTTAATTTTATCTTCACATTCTAATTTTCCACACCAAGGGGAATTGAAAAAACCTCCTTTCTCAATTTTTGATTTAAAATCTACATATTCTGAAATCTCTATGGTGTTAATTTTAGATTCCTCTTTGGCTTTTGTTAGCATTTCTTCTTGTATTTTGTCTAGTATTGAAGGAATTTTTTCAATTTCAGTAAAATTCAAACTTATTTTTTCAGAATTGTATCTTTTTGCAACAACGATACTTTGTTTTTCTATGTCCTTAGGGCCTATTTCTATTCGTAAAGGCACGCCTTTTAATTCCCAATCATTAAATTTGTAGCCTGTAGATAGCCCATCTCTGTCATCAACATGAATTCTGATTTCTTTTGACTCTAATTCGTCTCTGATTTCTTTCACTTTTGACAATACTTTGTCCTTACCTTCATCATTTTTGTAAATTGGTATAATCACTATTTGCATTGGTGCTACCTTGGGTGGTAAAACTAAACCTTTGTCATCACCATGAGTCATGATCATTGCTCCAATTAATCTCCAAGAAACGCCCCATGAGGTCTGCCATGCAAAATGCTCTATGTTGTCTTTATCTGCAAACTTGACTTCAAATGGTTTTGAAAAATTCTGTCCCAAGAAATGCGATGTGCCCATTTGAAGTGCTTTGCCATCTGGCATGATTGATTCCATGGTGGTCGTATACACTGCACCAACAAATTTTTCCTTTTCACTTTTCTTTCCTGTAGTTACGGGAATTGCTAATTCTGTTTCTACAGTATTTTTGTAAATATCTAAAATTTTCATTACCTCCTTCTCTGCTTCTTCTTGGGTGGAATGTACTGTGTGACCTTCCTGCCACAGAAATTCTGAGGTTCTGAGAAATGGTTTTGTTGCTTTGATTTCTGCTCTTAATGCCGTATTCCAAAAATTGATTTTTAATGGCAAATCCCTCCAACTCTGAATCCATTTTGAATATAGTGTGTATGCTAGTGTTTCAGATGTTGGTCTTAATGCAAGTCTGTCTCCAATTTCATTGGTTCCTGAATGAGTTACCCAGAACACTTCTGGATTAAATCCTGCAAAATGTTTTTGTTCTTTTCCTAACAACGATTCTGGAATTAATATTGGCAGAAATCCATTTCTTATTCCATTTTTTGCAAATTTTTTATCAAATGTATTTCTTAATGATTCCCAAATAGAATATCCATCAGGCCTGAGTACAATAAGTCCTTTTACTGGAGCGTAATCGGCAAGTTTGGCTTTGAGAACCACTTGCGTGTACCATTCACTAAAATCATTATTTTTTGAAACTGTAATTCCTGCTTTTTCTTTTGCCAAGCTAGAATTTGTTGAATTAATTTTACTAATGAGCCTTTCGTGAGAATTTAAATTCTTAGGTTATTCTAGAGGATCCCCTTTGCAAAGTACTTTGCCCATTACTCTGCTTTGGAAGTTTGGACATACAAAACATTGAATGAACTGTATGTTTTCTTTAATGACTGGGCATTCTACATATTCTTGTTTCATTTTTTTGAGCATTTTTGGACTAACTCCTTTTAATTTTAATTTGCCTTTCTCATCCATCATACCTGACGCCTTTAACTCGTCTTTGATTTCTGCTGGGAGCTTTTGTTTATCCTCAGTCATTTTGATATCTACTTCAAATTTATGCTCTAATTCTCCCATATCTGGTAATGATACATTCGGTGATTTATTACTAGCGTTTTTTTAATTTAAAAAAAATTAAACTTTAATTTAAGGAACCAAAAAGGGGTTTAAACCCTTTAACTCTTTTTATATTATTATGAAATCCAGATCAATTTCTGTCTTTGAGGAATATGTTCAGTCTGACAAGACCTGTGAACAGTATTTGTTTCATCTAACCAAATTCGCAGAATATTGCAATCTAGAATCCATTGATGGAATCCTGAAATTTGAAAGTGATGACCTAAAGGAGAAGATTGAGGATTATGTAATGTATGCCTGGCCTGCCTAGAAACGAGTCTAAATTAGATATATTGGCTGCATGTGTTGCCTGCCATTTGTTCAGGTTTACTCTATCAGAAATAAGAAAGGACTTGATGTAATCGCCTGGGACGTCGTTGAACTCTTCGAATATTTCAAAGGGTTGGAATGATGCGAAATATTGCATTTGTTGGAATTATCGGAAATAATCTAATGAGAAGTGTTTAGAATAATATTGGATAGGATTATGAAACTTTCTCACTGGAATCTTTCTTTAATTTCTCTTTAAAATCATTTTTGACAAAATTTTCATAAATGTAATACCAAGGATCCATGTTCACACTACTCAAATGTTCTTCAATTTCTTTTCCTTTTTTTCTTGATTCTATTGTCATATCATGTACCCTAAAACTAAATGGTATAAAATAAAAAAAGAGAAGTCAATCTCATTCTACCCATGTTTTGTTAGTACCTTTTTGTGAACTGATCCAACGTCCTTTTGTTTCTTCTTTGATCTTGTGCATCGAAAAGATTATGCTTGGAATTAGTGGTCTCCCTTCTGTCTTAATTGCTTCGATTCCTAATCCTTGTCCTATCTTTTCAACTGCCATCATCACATTGAGAACATCTCCTTTCTGAAATGGCATCATAGTTTGGTTAACTATAACATCTTTGTCTTCATTTGTTCTAAGAACGGCACGTACATTGGAATTTGGTATGTCTGTTCCATTTTTTCGGAGCCAAAAATCAACACTGCTTGCTCCGTCTCCTGATGTTCTACCTACTTGGGATGCAGCGATTACAACATACACACCTGATTTGATAATTCGAATATCAGTTGGATGTTCGTTGGAGTGGTCTATTCCAGTTATTGCGTCATTTTGGTCCATAACAACATGTATGGGATCTGTTGTGGTTGGTCTTTGGTACTAATTATTTGTGCGCATTCTATAGTCATTATGTATATACATTAGCAATAATATTTAGGTGATGTGTTAACTTTGTTAACTTTGTTAACAACAAATTATTGAGATTTATTATATCCCTAATCTCCCTTTCACAATCCTATCTAAGATTATGAAAAACTAGGAGAGACATAATCAGTTAATCTACATGTCCTCCCCATAATCTGCATATTGGAAATACTCTGGCTTGTACCAAGTACTTGCAGAATTGTAAAAGTCACACTCGTAATACATTGGGTATAACGGTCCCAATCTTTCTCGTTCTGCATCCAAAAACTCTTGATTAATCAAACCAGCCTGTACTGCCATTGTAGCTGGTATCTCATGAATCTTGAATTGTCACATCGCAGAATCCTTGTAGATGTTTTTCTTTAGTTTGGACATCTCATAGATTTTGTAAATCATTCCAGACGGTCTCGTGGTGGGGACTCTATCAGCATGGTTCCATTTGTGTTTGCAAGTCTTGAGAATGCAGCACCAAACACTTCTGCATCATCTATTCTACTACTATCTGTAATGTCAGACATGTGGATATGGGCTACTTCCTTCCATGACCAGATGGAGCCGGGATTTGAACTGTCTAAACTGATTATTCTTGTTGGCTTGTGTGGATTATCAGTTATGTAAAAAAGTTGATTGTCCCCATACATTGTATGTAGTGGCAATGATCGAAGTTACAAGACTTGAACCGTTACCAAAGAAAAAATAATTTTGCTATCCTGTAGAAGGCCTAACATTACTGATGTAGTCTTTTGGTTTGTAACATTTCTTTATCGTAAACCATAATCCAATGATTGCAACTGGTACTAGAAACAATAATGTCCATATCGGAAACTCTTCAGGTTCCTCAGTTACTTCAGGTTCCTCAGTTACTTCATGAATGGTTACACAATCAACTGAATAACATACATCATTATCAACTGCATAAAATTTTACATAATTTTGAAATGAATCTTCTGCACCTGCATTTGGCAAGAGATTGTTTTGTCTTACTAGATTTACTTTAATGTCTCCGAATCCTAAAACTGAGTCAATGTAGATATCCTTTGTATCTATAGAAAATTCCTCTACACTTCCGTTTTCAACTATAATTTTCTCAAAGGTGTGATCCTTTGGCAGATTAATTACTGCATGTAATGACTCAAACTCACTAATGGCAGTTGGCTTTTCTACCTCGTAGGAAATCATTTCATCTGAATCCAATACGACTGCCTCAACTGTCCTTTCAAGTCCGTTAGGCTCAACTGTAAATATTTGGTTCTCAGTATCAAAGATGTGACCCATGTGCGGATCTGTTGGTGGGGTCATGCTCATCTCAACTGTGTAAGTTCCTTCTTGGGTCATTTTGTGCTTAAACTCTACTACCTGGGACTCTCCAATTTTCATATCACGGATCAAATCAGAATGGAGTTTTATTTTGCCGTCAGGACTAGTCACCAAGGCATTTACTTCCACAGTCCCAAGAGGCATTTCTCCATGATAAACCACAGGAATTGATATTCTCAAGGTATTCAGATTATTTGAATCCTGAAAGACTGCAATTCCAATAAAATCAAAGTCCCACTCATTGTGTGGAGTTGGATTTTCAGCAAAGGCTGGGATCATACAAAGTGAGAGAAATGTTATAAAAAATACCAGACTAGGCAGAAAACTCAAATTCCTCAATTCCTGCAAAGGTTTCTTCTATTGCGGTATCATATCCTGACATATCATCACCAATATAGGAATACCAGTTTTTTGCAAAATTAGCTGCATTTTGTACATACTGAATAATTCCAACCTGTGTACCACAAAAGCAGACTCCTAGTTTGAAAGGAATTACACCTTGTCCACAGCATGGACATGTCTTCCAAGTTGTTGCTTCCTGCGTTTCTTCGTTCATGATAAAACTAAACAGATATGGTATTTACGCTTCCTGTTAACATTGTTAACAAATGATTACAATTTCTCAGGGGTCAAACGTGATTATTACTTGCTGTATACACCAGCTCGTATCTCTTCTAACAGTTCATCTTTTATTGTCTGTTTCATATTCATTAGTTCTTGATTTGTTTTTCTTTCGTGTAACTCAACCTTTCTTGGATGCTGCAGAATCTTTCTTTGATGCAGATGTTTTTTTCTTTGCTGCCATTATGATATTAACAAAATTACTTGCATATCATAACGGTACATTAACAATTATTGATAAAGTGAATACTTGTCTTGATTGATTAATTAATTTCAAATGCCAAAGGAGTTTGGAGAAAACCCGCCATGGTAAACAAAGATGAGACTCCTCTGACCATTCAGTTACGTCGTTTTTGTATTTAGGATTAAACTCTAAAAATTAAACTATTTTCTATGATCCCACAGTTCCGTATCAAAAGACATCAGGTAATCGTAAATTTCAAATGCTCTTCCTGTACAACCACACTTCATACTTTCAATGATTTTATCCGTGTATTAAAGGAAAAGTATACTATAATTCACTATTGATTATATCATTCTCAGCTTAAGAAGTAACACACATCACACAGTGACAAACAAAACAATCTTTCTCTTAATAATAGCTGTATCCGCCATTCTTGGGTTTTCATCCCTTGGTCAGCAGGCTTTTGTAGACAGTGCGAGAAATTCATGAGGATTCCAACTGTTAGGTGTCCTTGTTGTAAGAGTTCGGTGAGGAACAAGCCTAGGAGTAAAAAGTAATTCAATACTTTTGACAGTCATTGAGATTAATTTTATATGAAATCAGAAAGGAACTTAATTTCTGTGCCTACAATGAAGAAAGAATCATGATTCTTTCCCCTGGGCCACCAGATAAAATCTTGATCACTATGACCTACCTCACAAACCAACAAGCAGAGTTAGAAACATGAACCAATAAAGGAAGTATTTTCCAGTATTTTTATAACATATATTTCATTTCAAAGTTTTATTGGGATCATCAGAATCTACTTCAAACATTGAACAAACATCCTCATCACAGATAGCATTTAATGACCGAGTAAGTGCTGCACAGATCCTAGCAAATCTTCTTGAAAATATAGTTAAGAAAATAACCGACAACAAAGATGAGGTTTTAGTACTGGGCATTCCTCGAGGAGGAGCAATAGTTGCAGACATTGTAGCTAGCAAACTTGACTATGATTTTGATGTAGTATTTCCTCGCAAAATGTCGTCTATTGGAAATAAAGTAAATACTATTGGTGCTGTAATGTCTGATGGAACAACATACTTTGATGAGTCTTTAATAGAATCGTTAAAGATTCCACAGGAATTTATCAAAAAAGAGAAATTCATACAACTTCAAGAGATTAGTTTGCGAAAAGATCTTTACAGATCAAATAAATCATCAGAAGATTATGGCATACAAGACAAAGTTGTCATACTAGTAGATGACAGAATTGCAACAGGGTCTACTGCACTTGCAGCAGCAAGATGGATAAGAAAACAAAACCCCAAACATCTGATAATTACATCACCTGTTTCTCAAATTCATTCAATCAATATCTTAAAACAAGAAGCAGACACCCTAGTGATTGTTTCTACTCTAACAAATAATGGAGCAGTAGGTCAAGTTTACAAAACAATAGAACAGGAATTAGAAGACCAGGTAGTTGAGGTCCTAAAGAGAAGAAAATTAATTTAATATTTCAACTCTTGATTCTCCTCCTCCATCACTTCTTCATCTTCCATAGTGACTTTACCAAAGATTGAATCCTTGTCAGTGGTATACGGGTAAGATATTCTTGTTCTACATTAACGTCAGTCTTTTGCAGTTTTAGTTTCGCCTCCTCTTTTGTGTAGATTACGGTTACTACATGATGTAGTCATCTTAGTTTAGCATCTTTTTTATGCCTGATATTCCTGATGAGAAATTGATTTTTTCAATTCTTGACTTGCCAAATCTTGCCTCCATGATATCAGTAAAGGTTCGCTCGTTTGTGTAATCAATTACTATTAGTGATGGTGGGAATTTTTGAAATAGTTCTTTGGTGTGAAACTCTATGATTTTATCAAATGATGTGTGATTCAGTTTGTAGAGGTCTCGCAGCTTGGGTACAGGTTTTGGGATTTCTCTAGTCGGTGAGGGTATCTCATGTATTACAATTCCACAGAAATCATCTTGTGAAGCTGGGTCTTCTCCACAGATGTATCTAGGCAATGATTGTAAAAATATCTGAAAGGAAAAGAGAACTAATTAGACCAAAAGAAACTACTTAGATTAACACAAACCGCGTTTTTGCATTCCTTTGTTACATTTTGGAGTAGAATCACCACCATCAGAAGAACCGCCAGATACAGATTCGTCTATGAAGCCAGAATATTTTGAAACCCTGGTGTCACCAGAAAACTCACCAAATGAGCTATCTAATAACTCATTGATATCGGAAGTGGGTCCATCATTTAAAGTCAAAGTAACTCCATAAGATGTAATTCCGATAATTTTTCCATTGTGAATTGCTGGGCCGCCAGAATCTCCAGAAGCTGAATTAACTTCAGCAGAACCTAATCCCAAATTATTATTGTTAAAGAAAAATCCAAATGCATCGCTAGTTGAAAAACCATTATCAAAATCATATTGTAAAACAGAACCTGGAACAAAGTGTGCTCTTGCCTTTAATCCCAGTGCCTTGAGCATTGTATCTGCAACATCATCGTATTGATTTTGTCCATTTCGTTTATCTCCAAATGGAATAACATCTCCATCGTTGCCATTTCCAGAACGTCCATAGCCCACTTTTTCAACAACTGCACCTATATCATCTGAACCATCTCTGTCAATTTGATATCTTGTAATATCATCAGTTGCGGCAGATGCCAATTTCAATACTGCAACATCGTTTCCTTTTAGTATATCGCCATTCCACTTGTTGTGGACTTTGGTTGCAGAGGCATCAATAGGTATTGTTTGAATGCCATCATCACCTTCAAAGGTCACGGTTCCAGATTGCAAGATATTATTTCCAGAATTATTAGTGACACAATGAGCCGCAGTAAGAACATGTTCTCCAGTCCATAACATACCACCAGTACACCCAACAGTAAAGTCTGAACGTGTTAGAATCAACAGTCCTGCACCATCAAGGGCTCCACCAGGAGCTGTAAGATAATCAGCAGGATCAGCGTATGTTGTGTATAATGGTTGAACTACTGCACGTAAGTTATCTGTTTGAATTATTGTCTGAGCAAATGGATTTGCTTTAATTTTTGCAATGTCAGGAACGTGATCAGGTAATGCAGAAACGCCAGTAGAAATTCCACTTGTAAGTAAAATAGAAAATAATCCAATAATTATAGAATATTGTAAGACACGAGCCACACAAATATGCTTTAAAATTACTTATTAACACTTTGGATCAAATTATTTACAAAAATTTTCTGAGGTTTATCCATTAACACATACCATTCATTATTTGAATCACATATCCTCCCCATAATTCCAATACTGAAACATCTCTGGCTTGTACCAAGTACTTGCAGAATTGTAAAAGTCACACTCATAATACATCGGATACATAGGTCCCAATCTTTCCCTTTCTGCATCCAAGAATTCCTGGTTAATCAATCCAGCATCGATTGCCATTAAGGCAGGTATTTCATGAATCTTGAATTGTGACATTGAAGAGTTTGCATCTACGTTCTTCTTTAATTTGGACATCTAATAGATCTTGTAGATCATGCCTGATGGCCTGCGTGGTGGCGATTCTATTAACATTGTACCATTTGTGTTTGCAAGTCTTGAGAATGCAGCACCAAACACTTCTGCATCATCTATTCTTGAACTAGCTGCAATGTCAGACATGTGAATGTGTGCGACTTCATTTCGAGACCATATTGATTCAGGATTAGAACCGCCTAAACTGATTATTCTTGTTTGGTCTTTGTTGGAATTATGGCATCATTTGTTTCATTTAACACCAATGTTGGAGATACTCCCTTTTCTGTGAGAACTACCTTTGAGTTATTTTCAAGACTGGCCTGGGTCACTTCAAGTTTTTTGAGATCTTTTGCGTTTCCCACAAAATATTTTTCTGCTGATTCATTTACAAGTTGGATTTGTTTGGCTGTTGCTTCAGCCACCCTTTCAATTGCCTGTGATTTTCCTTCTGCCTCCAAAATCAGAGCCTGTTTGATTCCTTCTGCTTCCTTAATACTGGCCCTTCTTTCACCATCTGCCTTTGTTTCACGTGCATTGGCAAAATCAATGGCTGACTGTTTGTCATTTTCAGCCTTGATGACCATGTTCATTGTCTCCTGGACGTCTCCTGGTGGTTCTATCTCTTTGAGTTCCACCCTTACAATGTTGATTCCCCAGTCTGCTGTCTCTTTCTCCATTGTCTCATATACTTGTTGGTTAAGCTTTCCGCGTTGAGAGTTTACGTCCTTGAAGACATTGTCTCCGATTACATTTCTTAAAGTGGTTCTTGCAAGCTGGACTACCTGTAGGGTATAGTTATTAACCTGATATAACGCATTTTTGAGTTCTCCTTCTGAATTCCCTACCTTAAAGTAAACCTGAGCATCAACTGTACAATTCAAGTTGTCTTTAGTGATTACCTCTTGTCGCATTACATCGACTAGCTGTTCTGTGATGTTCACAGAATACAACTTTTGAATTCCTGGAACGATAAAGGTAATCCCGGATGATTGAAATCTTGTATATTTTCCAAGTGTCTCTATTGCAGCTCTATGGGTTGGCCTAATGATTCGTATTCCTGATAAAATAAATCCTACAATTACAACTCCGACAAATATCTGAGCAATTAATATCCCAAGATCTAATTCTGCCAACTTTTCTTACCTCCACCTTGCAGTATTTTTTATCCGGTTGGGAGTTTGACTATGGGATTTGTCCTGTTGAACTAAAACATCTACAACAAGAACGGATGCAATTGCCAACACCGAAAATAATTTATTCAAACTGTACATCGTGTCATTTATCGTCTAATAAAGCAATGATGTAATTCCCAATGATAATAATTTGACAAAACAAATAGGCTGTGTATTTTAGATTTCAAGTAGATATTGAGAGTCGGCGATGTGTATCATAACTAAAAATAATCCTCTTCTGAAATGTCATCATGGTTGTATACCTCCTGACCTGTAAGAAGTGTGACATTGATCACACTTATCATACCGACTCGATAGAAAATGTCAGGGAGTTTTGGACCAATTGGAACAAACAGTATAGTGAGAACATGAAGTGCGTTCATGAGTATGTGATTGAACTTCTAAAATGGTAAGCGATCAACATCTCAGGAAGTGTATAGTAAGCTAAAGCGTTGTCTCAACTTTAATATAATTAGTGATTTTTTTCCAGTTCAGAAACCTATTGCTAGTAATTTTTGATGTTGAGGGAGTTTTGTATGATGAGGAATATCTGCCAATTCTTGCAGAAAAACTTGACAAAGAAGATGAAATTTGGAAAATCACTAAACAAGGAATTCAAGGAAAAATAAACTGGGAGGAGGGACTTAGAACAAGAGTTGCTGCTCTAAAAGGTCTTGATGAAAAAACATGTCAAGAAGTGTCTGATGCATTACCAATCATGACTGGTGCAAAGGAGGCATGTAGAGCGCTAAAAGCGGCTGGATGGAAACTTATGGCTGTATCTGGTGGTTTTTCCTTAATGATGGGCAGGTTGCAAAAAGAATTGGGCCTTGACTATGTCTTTTCAAACGAATTGATATTCAAAGATGGAAAATTAGACGGTGTAAAAATTTCTGTTGATTCTGATAAATCTACATCTGCAAAAATAAAAATTGAAGAATGGGGTGAGAAGAAAGAAGATATTGTCTGTGTTGTGGATGGCGCAAATGATGTAAAATTGTTTGATGTATGCGGACTGGGAATTGCTTATCGTGCCCAGGACCTTGTTAAAGACTTGGCTACTACCACTTTGGAAGAAAAAGATCTTTCAAAGATTGTAGATATTATCAACAAACACTACAAGCTAAAATTAGAAGTTATTGCCCCTGCATAAACAATTTTTTAGTCCGTATTATTAGACACTGTACTTGCAAATCATTCCACTTTACATCGAAAAAGAGATTGTAGCATCTGATGATCTTTTTGATATAATATTAAAATCTGAAAAACTGAATGATGGCGACATTGTACTCATTGCACAAAAAATTATTTCAAAGCAAGAAGGACGCTTGGTAAATCTATCTACTGTAACTCCTTCTTTATTGTCTGAAGGTATTAGTTCTGAATATCAAAAAGATCCTAGAATTACCGAATTAATTTTATCAGAATCAAAACGAATTGTTAGGATGAAAAACGGTATCCTCATAGTTGAAACAAATCATGGATTCATCTGTGCAAATGCTGGCATTGATGAAAGTAATGTTGAAGAAGGATTTGCAACATTACTGCCAATAAATTCTGATATTTCAGCAAAAAGAATCAGGGATAAAATTTTTGAACAAACTAACAAACATGTGGCAGTGATTATTTCTGATACCTTTGGCCGTCCTTTTAGAATGGGTCAAACCAATATTGCAATTGGAGTTTCGGGATTAAACCCAATATTAGATTATGCCGGAACGTCTGACTCTTTTAAAAAAATTCTACGTATCACTGCAATTGCAATTGCTGATGAACTTTCATCAGCTTCTGAATTAGTAATGGGAAAATCGTTGAAATGTCCTGTTGCAATCATTCGTGACTATTCTTTTAAATTTGAAGACTCAACTATTGATGAATTAATCCGTCCTGAACGTGAAGATCTTTTTAGATAATGTGCTTTTTGTTTTTCAATAAGGTTATAATCTAAAGAAGTGTATTTCTTTTGCAAATGCAAATCAATACTGAACTACATTGTCATAACTCTTTTTCAAATTTTCATGTTGGTGCTGAAGAGCCACCTTATGACTGTGATGTTTCTATTAGGGATCAACTTGAACGTTCATACAATTTAAGGTTGGATGCAATTTTTGTTACAAATCATAACACACTAAATGGATATCACCAGTTATTGGAATACAAAAATGATCATAAAAAATTCAAAAACATTGATGTTTTCCCTGCAGAGGAAATTACTACTGACACTGGTGACCATGTTTTAGCTTACGGTGTTCATGATGCAATCCCTCCAGGTATTTCTTTTGAAGAAATTATGGATGAAATAAGAAAACAGGATGCAGTTTCATCTGCACCTCATCCATTTAGTTTGATTAATGCACTACGTGAAAGTGCCAAAAAATGCGACATGGTTGAGGTTTTTAATAGCAATAATGTGGATGTCTTGTCAAATGCACGTGCAACTCAGTTTGCATTAGATAATGATATGGTTCAAGTTGCAGGTAGTGATTCACATGTACTGTCCACTCTTGGCAGATGTGTTAATGTTATTGACTCTGAAAACAACGTTGATGATATTTTATATGCTATGAAACAAGGCAAAATTGAAATTTCTCAAACTGGCTATGCATTACAAACTGAAACCCTAGATCACCTAAAATACAAAATCAATAATTCAAAAGAGTATTTGATGGATTATCTTTCTGAACATTACCCAAATGAAAAATGGCTTTTTAAACTGTTGCTTAGAATTTATGATTCAAATCAAGACAGTCCCATGTGGCCATTATTTTACAAAATTTCAGTTTATGTGATGAAGCGAATTTCCCAAAAAATTAATTTTCAAAATCAAGACCCGAGTTTTATGAGGGATCGAAACCTGGCAACTATTTTCAAAATGGCATTGTAAATTAAAATGAGGTAAGAATGCCTCCAATAAACAATAACATGCTGAAATCTATATTAATAATATTCTATTGAAATATATTTTTTCATGATTGTTACTATGCATACATTATTTTATCACCTAAGTAAGATATCATGAATAAGTAAAATGGTGTTAGATCTTAAGACCAAAAACATTTCGTATTTTGGTGACAGTTCCAACACTATTTGGTATAATTCAAAATAATATTTAGGCAAAGCGAATGATTTGTATGAACTAATTCTTCGTGTTGGTTATATTGGAAAATGAAATAACTATATCCTAACACAATGGTGTCATTTAGCACATTAACCTAATTCAGTTTATTGTTAACCTAATCAAAAACTCTCCTGAAATTAATGCGTTCATAGGAGTCATTTGTGATATTATTGTATGATTAACCTTTTATACAAATTTTGTAAATGATAGTATCGTTATCACCCCCTTAATGATAACTAGACATGGCATTCCAAAGGTGCTAAAAAACTAGTTTGATAGTCTGGAAAACTATCAGATTGGTTTTACAATAATTTACTCTTGCTGATACTCAATTATTTTATCTAGTGTCCTCTTTGACAGTGGATGCTAATCTTCCTCTTCTATATTTTCTCTTCTTGATGGTCTTATTGGTACAAACATTACTGTCATAAATTTAGTTTAAAAAAAATTATATTTAGCGTTAACTAACAAATCGTTCTATTTTCTACATTTGTTATAAAGAGAACTAGTATACGTCAATTGAATTTCTTTCAATCTCAGTTAGTGTTAGACTAACTCCTGTAAACTGACAATTGTGACATATTCTATCTTTGGATAATAATTCATTAAAGAATAATTTCATCCTTAATCGCTATATTTAATTCGATCAAAATCCACGATATTTAGTGTGAGAATTCACTATTTTTTCTGTGATAATCTAATGTGATCAAAGAATTATTTGAGTTTATTTGGAATTTAGTTTCAAGTAATTAGATACGCCTAATCCTAAAATCCACATTTTCTCACACTTGATTAGATTTTAATATGACAAATCCCTCTTTGTGAATTAGTTACACATGTCTGAATCCACTGGAAAAAAATTAGATGCAACTGGATTGTTTTGTCCTGAACCTGTATTTAGAACAAAAATTGAA
>JAOUAE010000016.1 GCA_029861085.1 Candidatus Nitrosopumilus sp.
TAGATGACATTGTTGTAGATGACATTGTTGTAGATGACATTGTTGTAGATGACATTGTTGTAGATGACATTGTTGTAGATGACATTGTTGTAGATGACATTGTTGTAGATGACATTGTTGTAGATGACGATGGGGTTCAAGCTGGTGGTGACGATGCTAATCCTACTCAACTTGATAATGTTGACTATTCCAAGATTGCAGGACTCGTAGTGTTGTTGGTTGTAATGATTACAGTTTTTGTAATCTTTAAGAAATTCAAAGAATCTGGATTTGATACTGGACTCAAAAATAAACTAAAGAAAAAACAGCAACAGCACACAGTAAAAGAGATTGTTGCATTTGATGATAAACTGCACATTGACATCACGACTCTGACTGATGGCAATAACTAGGCTTTGAGCAATCCTCCCTTTTATACAAATGACATATCATATCTCAGATGAGCGCCAGAAACATTGATTTGGTAACATTTGAAAATGACTCTGTACTTAACCAAAAGTCAATTTCACTTCCCATAGGTAAGGTTTCAATCAGACAGACTGCCATACTGTTCTCAGGAATATTGATGACATTTCTAGTCTTTATGGGCACTGACAATCTGATAATGTCTGGATTTGTATTTGCCGTATTTTTGGGACTTGGATTGGTTGGATCCAGGGTGATGGCTGCAGATCAGATGATAAAGAGTCACCTGATACTTTTGACAAGGGGAACCTCACTTGATGTCAAGCACGAATACATGGAAAAGAAAAAGAAAAAACGACAGGCAGGTAATAATGCGATACAAAATTCAAAACAAGAAGAAGAATTACAAAAAAATAATAATGGACTAGTAAACAAGACTCTTTCAGATATACAGTCATTATTATTATTCAAGAAAAAAGACATCCTCCAAAAAGAACAGTATGAAAATGGCATGCTGCAAGAAAAGGATATACAGAATCCTTCAGAGGACAACGGATTCTCAGGTGAAATAGAACTCACTGATCAGAACATTCTCAATGTTTCACTTTACAAAAAAACAAAACAAAATCAAAATGATGATGATGGCAGCAATCCAATAAAAAAGATAATTGCAAGTATCTCAAAAAAACAATCTTTTGCTGAATCATGCAAAGAAAATCTTACAGAACATGTCATGATAACGCTTGACGGAAAAAAACTAGAGCAATCCCGATACGCAATAAAATCCAATAATGTTATTTCACTTGTCTTGGAGAAAAGCCCTGATGCAGTTTATCAAATCACTGCAACTGTAGATGGCAGTGATGATCCAATGGTGACAGTCTAATGACTAAACATTATCTTTTCTCCTTTTAAACAAATCAGAATAACTATTCAATGATTAGAAAAAAGGACGGTGAGCTGAAGGAAGGCGAATCCATTGGAGGCTTTTTCATAAAGCTGGTAGTGGCCCTGGTAGCAGTAATCATCGTTGCAACTATTGTACCTGATGTACTTGGTGTGAACGTACAGGAACTATGTATTGAGGACGCAACCATCCTTGGAGATATCACTGCAAACCATTGTGGTGATGCTTCTGTCTTCCTTACTGATGCAGTAAAGACCATAATTGGAGACGGCTATAGCTTCTTGCTTGTGGGAATCGCACTTGCATTCATAGGAATTGGCGCCTACAAGGGAGTCACCTACAAGGTTTTACCTTCTGTATTGCCACTAGGCTCTGCAGGAATAAAAAGTACAGCAGCAGAATAATGAGAAAACAACGAAATGAACAACAAAACAGACTGCAAGAAGAAAAAACATCAGAGAATTCTTCCAGTCTTATTTTATTCGTTTTTGTTTTCCCCTCTCTTTTTTTATTTATTATTTTTTGACAGGCCTGAACTGCATTTCTGGAGAATTGTGATGCCGTTGTATGGTTTCTGGATTGTCATGATGTCCCTTGACATGAAAATTACACTGTCACTCAAACAGTTGATTTTGCACCATGAGGCAAATCCAATATTTAGAACACTGTACGCAAAGTACAGAACGTCAGTTGCAGTAATGATTCAGCTACTGATAGAGTCAGTATTCGTTTTTGTTCTGCCGTCTCTGATGTTTCCAAGGGATTTTGGAGTGAAATTATTTTTTGACTATCAATCAAGTGCAATCTTTGCAGGGATTGTAGGTGTCTTTCATTTGGTTGCATGGTACAATAACAGAAAAAACATCAAAGAAGTTTTGGAGAATCAAAAACATTAGTGATTTCACCATCAGTGTGATCTGAATTTGGGATTATTTTCTTGGTTTTCTTTTCATAATGCTGCCATGTTACAAACACTCCAACACTATGATGCAAGTACTACAACAAGATGTAGTAATTCTGCTGACATGAATGATCATAATACCATTACATAGAAGAGATATTTTTTTCTAAAAACAAATCCAACTAATAATTACCTTTTATACAAATGATTCATCATGAATCGTGAAATTAAACCCATTTGGAAATAAACAATCCCTTAAGAAAAATTCTAGAAAAAACAATCTAAATAAACCGCAGACATCAACATCAAAGAAAAAATCATCTCCACACAAGTTTGCATTCAGTTACAGTATAATTCCTACAAACTTTATCAACCTGTCAGAAGAGGCCCAAATCCAAAGACTAGGCCAATTCTTTGACATTCTCAATGTTATTGATGATAGAATAAAAATCACAATGTCAAGGAGGATGGTGCCAATTACAGTCGAAGGACAGATTCAAAACATGCCTGTAATGCAGGTGCATCTTGAATCACATACCCCAATTGCTGATACCCTGGAGCAAAACAGGCTAGAGTACATTTCAGGGGTTGTTCCTCCTAATTTTCAGATAAAAAAAGAGCATTTCTCCATGATGGAACTTGTTGAGGTGATTCCAGATGATACAAACAACAACAATGATGATTATGATGAGACCAACACTGGAGAGAAAATATTCTCAAAGACTTTTACACTTGATGAAATCCCTGCAACTTTACCTTATGCATGGATTACCCGAATCTTTGATATCTGCTCCCAGATACAAATGTGGTACAACCCCCTTGACAAAGACGAGGCAATAACCCGAATGGTCAGATTCAAAAATATCATTTACGATGACGCAAAATCAAACAGGGTAACATCAGAATTATTCAAGAGGGCAGATGATGCTGAAAATTCTTTGAGAAAAGACACAACCCGACTCTATGAGGTTGTTGTAAACTGCACTGTAGTGGGACGAGACAGAAAATCCCTCAAGGAAAACTGCAAGACATTCAAGAAACACCTCAAGAGATATGGCGGGCATTTTAGCGCAGTTTCTGCAAAACAGGCAAGCATGCTGTACGAAGGGTTTGGAAAAAAGATTACCTTTGACAGGGGGTCTTGTGCAATTCTGTACTCGTTTGCATCAGCTGACATGCTTGAGATTCCTGATGGCATCCCGTTGGGGATTAACATGGACTCAAAAGGTCCCATAATATTTGACATTGGCAAGCGCACCAACTACAACATTGCAATTATTGGCAAGTCCGGTTCAGGAAAGTCATTTACCGTCAAGATTTTGCTGAACCGTTTGCTGAAAAAGTTTCCAGAGTCTTATGTTTACGTGATAGATCCGATGGGAGAATACTCCAAGATTGCTGACTTTTTTGGAATGGATATCTTGTATCTCAAGGATGAAAAAGAGCAGCTGGGTTTGGATCCGTTTGTATTGCTGGAACCATTGGATGCAGCAGACATTCTAGCTGAAATCACAAACGCACCTGCTGATGTAAAGAGGCAATTCCAGACATATTGTGGAAAGGCCAAAACCTTTGAGGAGTTCTTTGAGATGATTCCAAAAAAATACAAGGACAGCCTTATCAATCTGAAGAAGGGTCCGCTCTCCAGAATCATTCTGGGTGAACCAAAACTCAACTCTCAGAGAAAGGTGATAATGTCAATGGAGGGTGCAACTGGATCTGAGACTGAGCAGATGATTTTGCTGTTGTTGCTAAACAAGATATTTAAAATCTGCAATGACTTGCCTGCAAGAACAAGAAAGATCGTTCTGATAGATGAGGCCTGGATGCTGTTGCGAATGAATAATGCCGCAAAGTATGTCAACATGATCGTTCGCATGGGAAGAAAACTAAACATCACGTTTGTATTCATCTCACAAAGATTGGAGGATATCTCAAAGGAGGACGATTCAGGAATTGGAAAAATAATCGACAACATGGAGACCAAAATCATTCTTGGTCTGGAAGAGCAGGCAGCAGAGACTGCAAGAACTGTTTTGCGATTGTCGGATTCTGAGACAAACAAAATCAGGGCATTTAATGCAGGACATGCGTTATTTCTTACAAAGAATCATAGGATTCATGCAAAGTTCATGCCAACTTTACAGGAAAGAGAGATGTTTGATACAAGGCCGTTGGAATAACTTGAAAAATTTATGTTCAAACAGAAAGTGATGATTTTAATTCAATATTCCTAGAATGAAAATTGAAAGAAACGATTTTGAATGTGACTCCTGAGGAAAGAAAAGAATTGGGAATCAACAAGTCAACACTTTGGTACCTGAAAAAAAACATAATGTCGGGAAGAAAACCCAGAATCTATAGAAAGGTCCTAGAAAAGATGAATTCTTCCTGCAGCTAGACTTCTGCACTTTTGTCTCTCTCCTGAAGTCTACCTGATAAGTACCTGAAAAATACGATGATTGTTCCTGAGATTTTTAAAATCACTCCTGATGGTTTCTGGTTTTACTCCTGAATCTAGTTATTATGATATTAAATTAAAAATTTAATTGCGTTGTTTACTTCCTAAACTAGTTTCCTACAATTAATAGTTAAAACTTAATTTTTGGCACAAAATTAAGTAATTTTCTACTTAACTAATCTGTATGTTGAAGGTTTGACACGAACAATTTCGTCAGTTCTCAATAATCTATCAATTACGCTACGAACTCTATGCTGTAGTGTTTCTTTATCCCATTTTAGATCAGGATTTTGCGAAACAGTATGATATAGCATTTGTAAGGTAATAGTTTGATTGTTTTTGAATTGATTTCTAATAACACTAGTTAGATTACCTTTTTTTATTTTCATATTTTTTTTGTTTATAGAAATTTTTTAAAAGTTACGGAAATTCCTTTTAACACATAATTGCTAATTTTTTCTACAATGTCTGCACCAAGATTGTGGTCGAATAAATCCATTTATATTTCTGAATCCAAATAGTTTTTCAACACCCTCCCTAGTTGTTGCTATTTTGTCACATTTAGGACATTTTGTGGTAACGTCTTTTGCTTGTTCTAATTCAGAATGTTGCTTGATAATTCCTTTTACTTCAGATTGAGCAAAAGCAACGTCACTAATCCAAACACCAAATCTAACATTTTCAGTAACTGCATCTACCCATTCTTTAAGAAAACTTCGTTTTGTTCGATTTTGATCACTATCTATCCCTTTTATTTCTAAAACAAGTGTAATTCCATTTTTTAGACAAATTAGAAAATCAGGATAGTATGTATGTAATATTCCATTATAGATATAATCAATACCAAACCCTACATGATCATTTTTTACCCATGATACAACACTAGAATTTCTTTCTAGTTCAAAAACAGCATATGCTTCCCATCTACTATCATGAACTGCATAGTTTATGTGTGATTTTTTGGAATAATCATTTGGTTTCTTGGTATGCCAGGGCCTCATATCTTCTGTGGATTTAATTGGTTTATCAGGATCAAATTCAAGAGTTCTAGATTTTATATTCTCAAACTTGATTGCCTCAAATATGTGCTGAATAATTTTACTCATGTTAAATGTCATTACAAGTTTTCGTCTAAGTTCTTCGTTTTGATGTACATTCAATATGTTGATTTTATCAGATTTGAGAAATTCTTGAACAATTTTTACTATCTGTATAAGCAAATATTCTTTGTTTCCTTTCCAGTCAAGTTTTGTAGTTTCAAAAACTTCTTTTGCAACTTGAAATACAATGTGTTGCATTCTTATTTTTTTATTTAGTTTTTCTAAATCAATATCTGTCATCGTTGCAAAATTTGGCTTCCCATCGATTACTTCTGCCATATCAACTACAGTAGTAGTTTCTTCAGGATCTAAATTCAGAATTTTTACTTTATCCAAATCAAGATTTAATGTAGGTCTCAACGTTGTGTTAATTCTGAGAATATTTGGCCAAGCGATCTCATATTCTTTTTTCTCACTAACTGGTTGAATTAGTGTTGTGGGAGCTGGTGATGGTGCAGGACTAGAAGCGCTTCTCTCAAATGGAAGAAAGGTGAAAGGGACTCCAAATATTTTAACATATTCAGGATCAAATAACCCATCAGAATTAATTTCATATGAAGTTCTTCTTAATCCTCTTCCAACTACTTGTTCACATAAAAGCTGACTAGTAAATGCCCTTAATCCCATGATATGTGTAACTGTTTTAGCATCCCAACCTTCTGATAACATTTGTACTGCAACAATTTTTTGAATTTGTTCTCCAGATTTACCAATTTTTCCAATTGTGTTTACAGTTTCTCTTAGATGTTCGGATTTATCTGACAATGAATTATTTTGTGAGGTATCATCGTTAACATCGAGTCTACTCTCAGCTTCATTCAAAATCTTTGAATCTATCCTTATCAGTTTTTCAGGACTTATTGGTTCATCAAAGTCAAGTTTGTTGTTAACTAGTGAATATTCAACTCTTGCTGCAGTTTCAGTTCTATTACAAACACTAATCATTACAGGTGGAGTTGGTGAATTGTTTTCTTCCCAAGCCTTTTTGGTTACAACCCAATCTTGTGCTAGAACAATGTAGGCATTTTTCACGAGATCCGGTAAAGGAACTTCAGGTTTTGCTTTTTTATTGAGATTTGCTTTTACATCAGGATCTTTGTAAATATGATAAAAACGTGATTTGTAATCTGCACTTAATTTTCCATCATCTCGTACTGCTATGGTAGGTGTTTTCACAAGACCTGATTCTATGGCATCATTTAGAGAAAAATCAGATACTATCCATCCAAAAAGATTTTTTTCGGTAACATTTTCTCCCGGAATAAAAGGAGTAGCTGAAAAATCATAGCAGGTAATTATATTATTTGTAACGTGTATACGATCTAATCCTTCAATCCATCTAGTGGCAGTTTCTAATTCTTCTTTATCAATTTTTGTTTGATCATCAATTTTCCTCCATGCATGATGACCTTCATCATTGATGACAAGAATATTTTTTGATTTTGACATATCTCCAAGAATTCTACGTGAAAAAGCAATGTTGCTTTCGGTTCCTTTTTTTATAACACTCTTCTTTTTTCCTTGAAGTGGCATAAGGGCATGCCAATTATGAATTTGAAGATTAACTTGTCTCAATTTGTCATAAAATGAACTAGGAATGATATTGAATTCATCATATACACTATTTTTATCACTTGGACGTAAGACCTCTAATCTTCTTTTTACTGTTAATCCAGGTGAAATTATTAAGATGTTTTTAGTAAATCTATTGTCTTTAGGATATGTAATTTTGTTAAGTACTTGCCATCCAATTAGCATACCAATAACAGTTGTTTTTCCAGAACCCGTTGCCATTTTACAACATTTTCTTAAAAAATCTCCACCATCACTTGGAATGTCAATACCTTGTCTTTCACTATCTGGAGATTCAGTAAGCCAAATTATAGTTTCAATAGATTCCATCTGACAGAAGAAGAATTTTTTATTTTCACGAATTTCATTGTTGTGCCAATGATCAAGTAATTTTCTCGTAATTCCTGTGATGCCCGGATAGTTTCTCGCTCTCCATAAATCTACTCTTTTTCTAATTTTGTTAACAAGCGGAATCTCGCAAAAAATTCCTGGATCATCATATGTTTTTGAACCTTCTGTTGCAATTAGAAATCCTGCTGGTCTTCGACCTTCAAGTTTATCAAATATTCTTTTTTCTCTATCATATTGCCAATAATGTGTAGGAACCTGGTAAGGCTTATTGATGATAAGAGTTGGAATGGTAGACATTATTCAATCTTAATTATTCTTAGAGATTCAATTCCACGATCGTCAATTATCTTTACAGCAACCTGTTTGTTTGGTCCCGCCAAAAATGGTAATGATTTTGTTCCACTGTAATGTTCAATCAACTGTTCATCAACTTCAGATTTCAGTGATTTTGCAAGTTTTAACCACCACTCTGATACATTTGACTTTGGGAAGAAAACTTGTTGTGGATAAAGACTTCTTTCATCATAGTCAGTATCAAGCATCCACATTGCTATCTTGGAAGAATCTCCCGATTCTATTTCACCAGTTTTTGTATTATAGTAATCAAATCCTTTGACTTCAATGACATGTTTTCCATCGTTTTGTTTTTTCAAATCAACATCGGGTTGACCCATTAACCAAAATGATTCATTACTTGCTTTCTTTTTCTTAAGATCGGAAGTAAGCAGATCAGCATTTACATGTACCTTTAATACTTGTACGCCAGGCCATTGTAACTCATCAATATCCTTTGCAGCTTCTGGATCAAACTGTAATGATGCAAATATAATTAACTCTGGTTTTGGAATTAATTTTTGGGCTTCAGTAATAGCTAATGTTACTTGTCTTTGTTCTAATGGAGAATATTCCGGTCCAAAAGAAACTGCAACTTTTTTAGATTCTGATTCTTTTGTTTCTGCAATAGCATGAATCCATTGAGAAGCTGGATGTGGTTCCACTCTGATAAATTCTATTTTTTGTCCACCTTTTCCTCTGACCCCAGTATTCAGTAGCTCATCTCTCCAATCTTGTTGTCTCTTGTTTTCACTAGTACGAGCGATAGATGAATCAATTTCTGAATTTTTTTCAAATAGTGTATCAAGTGATTTCACTGTAGGCGATGGAACAGCTTCTACCGTGAATGGACCTGTAATTCTTGTTGTATTTTTGACAATTTGTGGTTGATCATAAAGAGTTTCATAATTAGAAGGTTCATTGTTAGCAATTGAACCAATGGTGACATGTGGAACAGTTTTGTAATGAAATCCACTTTGAATTCCTTCTTCTTTATTGAATAATGCATAGAAATCATAATTTGCTTTCATTAAACGAATTTTGGTTAAAGTAATTGCAACTCGTGAAGTATCACATGTAATCCATCTTCTACCCCATTTTTCAGCAATATATGCAGTAGTTCCAGAACCACATGTTGGATCAAAAACAAGATCACCTGGATCAGATGTCATCAGAATGCACCGTTCAATCACTTTATTTCCAGTTTGAACAACATAGACTTTCGGTTCGGTAAAACTACCTGTCCCAGTGTCATTCCACAAATTTGAAATTTCTAAAACAGGATAATCGTCTAAATATCTAACATATCCAAGCGAATTAGCAGTTATTTCAATGCGGTTTAATTTCACTAAATTCTTTAGTCCTTCTATAGAACATGTCCAATGTCGATTAGAAGGAGGCATGTATTTTTTCCCCATAAATTCAAAAGGAATTGAAGTGTTTGCACTAAATCCTTGTGAGGTAAGAGAATCCAAACGATACAGTTTGGAACCTTTAGGAAGCAAATCCGTTTTTTCAATTTCTTCTTTCGTTAATTTTCTTCTTACTCCATCTGACAACTCAACAAATTTGTATTGTTTTCCCTTGTCAATTCCTTCAATTTTAGGAAGAAACATTTGATGATATTTTATTTTAGATTTGTCTTTAGCATACCAGACAATAAAATCATTGAGAGATGGAATCAATGTTGAAGAAAAGCCAGCTGTTTTTCTAAAACTAATTATTGAGATGAAATTCTCACTTCCAAATATTTCGTCCATAATTTCTTTAACATGATGTAAATTTTCATCATTAATTTGAACAAATACCGAACCAGAATATGTTAAAAGTTCCTTACAAAGTAAAAGCCTGTTTTGTAAATAGGTAAGATAGGAATGTATTCCCAATTCCCATGTATCTCTGAATGCTTTGATCATTTCAGGTTCTTGGGTTAGATCTTCATCTTTACCATCCTTAACATCTTTCTTGTTTACAAATGGTTGAAAATTAGAACCATATTTTATGCCATAAGGTGGATCAATGTATATCATCTGCATTTTTCCTCCCAATCCTTCTTTTTCCAATAGAGAATTCATGATAAGAAGAGAATCTCCTGCAATGAGTCTGTTTGACCAATTTTGATCATGTTTATAAAATTCAATTGCGTCTCTTAATGGAAGAATATTTTCTGGTTTTTCAAAAAATGGGAACAAAGTTTGTTGTTCGTAATCTTGTTTTTTTAGAATTTTACTAATGATTGTACTAGGATCAATTCTTTCATGTCTATGGAGAGACACAGTATCTATTTCAAAATCAGAATTTTCTATTTTGCCAGACCATTGCAGTTCTGGATCTATGTGTGGATCGAATGAATAATGTTTTGCAGGTAAATCTACATCCGAATCAGGAGTCACTAGACCAACTGGAGGATTATTGGCTCTTTTTTCTTTTTCATGTACGTATTGTTTAACTCGAATTTTTGTTTTTGAGGTAATAGGAGCAAGTTTTGATTTTTTTCTAGTTTTCTTTACAGTTTTTCTTTTTGTTTTTGATGTATCGATAACGTTTAAACCCGATTCTTTTGAAGATTTTTTTGTTTTTGACACGTAACTTAGATCATGCTAGTGTTTTTTAACTAAATCGATCATTCTAACATCCATACTTGAATTTTATTCGGGATCTAATACTGTTTGCTCTTAAATATTACATTAGATCATTGACTTCATTTTTCAAGTCTTGATATTTTGCATTTGATGCTTTCATGTCTTTTTCTGATTTCTATGAAAAATGTCCAATTTCTATGTATGTGCATTTGGTTGTTATTGATTAAATTTTAATGAAATACCAAAAATATTGTTTCCAATACCTAAAGCATACTGCCCCATATCTGCAGTTAGTATAATCGCATTATGTTTTTTGGCTGAAAGTATTACTTGTTTGTCTACAGTGTCGTATGTATCAACATCATCGACTTTTTCCATTTTGATTCTGCCTGTGGCAGAAAAATCTCCAATTCTACCAAGTTCTGCCCTACCTCCCTTGTTGTCACACTCATCATAAACTTTGGAATGAAGCAATATCTTGAAATTCTCAAAAAAGTGTTCACTTCCTTGTCCTAGGTCTTTTGATAAAATACTTGCAAGAATAGCACTAGTGTCTGGGATGATCACTCCATTGTAATATTGTAGCGTCATACTCAAATCAGACACAACTTTTTTACAAGAAGGACATCTTGCATTGTAATCTCGAGAACTATCAATAGTAATCAAAACTCCTTGTAATTCACTTCCGCATGACGGACATGAGATACGAAGTGTCTCACTTGATAGAAGACCCTGCTGGAATTGATTCTGCGTATCTCTTGAAAGTAGTTCATGTCTTATTGGTGGATCAATCTTGCGAGAGAGACCTTCCAATCTATCAATTTTTCTTATTGTGGAATAAGATTGCTTTACAAACCAAGGCCATGGATTTTTTGATTCCTTCCAAGCCTGAAGCCATTTTTTTGTTCTATCATCTGAAGCATTTCCAGAACCTACAGAAATTCCATCAATTCTGAATCTACTGTTGATTCCCTTCATGATTCTCTCTCTTTCTCGTTTTGCTAGTATTGATGCAAGTTTTGCCTCGATGTATTTGTCGTCAGCTTTCTCTAAAACTAAAATCTCAACATTTTTCTTTTTCAAACTGTTGAAATACCCTTGCAGATTGTCGCCAATTTGATAGTTATCAAGAACAATACTCAATTTGTCAAGGGGTAATCCGTGAATCAAGTCTGAAATAATTCGTTTGTAAACTACATCCATTATCTTGTTTGTGTTATACTTGTCAATATGCCATGGTGGAATAGTTTGAGTTTGAAATACCAGGCCTCTTCCAATCAGTGGATTAATTTTAGTAAAAATCTCATCCCAGTACTCAAATGTTCTGCGAGATTTTGTATTTGCAAGTCCAATGATTTCTTTTATTTCATTAGAGATACCTGAAGGATAACAGACTCCGCATAATACTTCATGTCCAACTAATTCACCTTTGCCTGTCTCATCCAAACCTATCAAAATGTCTTGTCCCGTTTCTTGAAATTCAGATCCGGACAAGTTTGATAATTCATCGCGTAGTTGTAAAATTTCTTCACTTGTGGCCTGATTGTTGTATAGAGTGCCAGAACTATACAGTGTGAAAACAGATTTTCCTATACGTAAACGCCAAACTTCTGAAGCGTTTGATGTGTCATCTTCAGTTGCATTGTATGATTGAATCAGTTTTTTAGCAGCCTCGAAATCTTCAGTGGATAGTTTCCATCTTTGACCTTGAGAAGACATTATTAGAATATGTTACAAGTTCCTAATTACATTTAATATTATTTAGACTAATGCTTATCAAATTACAAAATAGGAAAGTTTCCGAAGGATCAAACTAAACTGTAATTTCGGTGAACAAAATCGGCCAACTTCTATATGCGTATACATGTCGTGCTCCCAATCAAATTTGAACCCTCCATCACAAATTTCTTTCCTTTTAAACAAATAACTTATCATTTTTCGTGAAGTTTGATTTCCGTTCATCACATGATGGATTTGTCTTTTCAATCCCGCTGATGATTGGAATTGCATTTATCATATTTGCGGCACTGATTGGAATATCCCAAGGGTTTGTTGAGATTGGCGGATTACTTGTACCTGAGCTGATTACTGACATGCCGACTTTCTTTGACTATGATGATGTGACAGGGAACCTGATACTTGATGTGGATGGCAATCCTGCACCAAATGAGAGAATTGACCTTTACTGGTTGTTGGTGTCCATTTCTGTAATTATACTAGTTGCAGTAGCGATGATTGCAGCACTAGGTTATGTCTTTGAGATAGTAAGATGGATTCATCCTGGCACTGCAATTGGAATCATAAAAAAGATTGTCTTGTTTTTGATTGTATTTTTGGTATTTCCCTTTGTCTGGGATATTTACGCGATAATCATTGAGAATTTTTCATTGTTTTTATTGGAACCATTTGGAACCGGAGATGACCCGTCAAACAGAACTCTGGAATTGTGGCGAGCCATGGGAAGTGTAATTCCAGTTGACATCTTTGATCTTGACGCATGGGCTTCTGCATTTACAGATCCTGGTACGTTTGCACAGGGGATGATGAAGGATGTTTTTCTGGCACTGTTTAAGGGATTTGCAGTAATGTTTATGACTGCAATGATGTTTATCATTTCTACCGTACGAATTTTACTGACAATAATCATTGCAATGTCAATTCCATTATTGCTTACACTGAGTCTGATTCCAATGTTCAGGTCAGTTAAGGACATGCTGTTTAAGAACTTGATAGGACTGAGTATCGCACCTGTCTTTTCAGCCCTTGTGTTGACTACTGGTTTGGCATACCTTGATTCTACAACACTTCCTGCCATGCAGGACTGGTTTGCATCACTTGCAGTAGGTTTTCTTGCAGTGTTCTTTCCTGTAATGCTTGCACCAATGCTTGGCAACATTGTAACTCAGGTCGGACAGATGATGTCCACTGCAATCATGGCAGGTAGCATGGTTGGAGGAATGGTAGGACAGGGTGCACTTGGGGGCGTTGCAAAGTCTTTGGGCAGTACCGCAGATAGTGCTGCTACAATGGCTGGAATGAGTGGAGCAACAGCGGGTCTTGGAAGGCTTGGAGGAGGTGGAAACTCTGGAATGAAGCCACCAGTCTCTTCGCAGGAACTGGGAATGGCAGGAATGGGTTCTGTATCTCCTTCAATGGGTCGTATGTCAAGTGGAAACATGCCGATGGCTTTTGGAAATGATGCGTTAACGAAAACAACTGGAGTAATTGAGCATACGCCAATGTCATTTGGAGAGAAATTCAAGACCGGAATGAAGGGAGCTATTTACGGTGGAGGTACCGGTCTTGCAGCAGGAAGTCTGAAAGCTGCAGGTCATGCAATGCATGTAGACCAGGCAGTAAATCCAATGATTCATGACATCCAAAATGCCGGAATGAACAAGGCATTTGAAGCAGGGCAAATAAGCAGCGCAAATCATTCATTCAATGACATTTCAAAATCCATGATCACGATGGAACCACCGCAAGTAAATGTGGAGACAACGCAAGCCGTAATGCCTGAGACTGGAGAATCAGCCAGGTTGATGACAAATCCAGGAGATACAATTAACAGCATGGAGAATCTTGACAGAGTTCACAATAGATTTGGCACTTTGGAGGGACAGCAAGAGTACTTGCATGTCCAAAGAAATAATGTTCCACACTTTGAATCCCTAAAACCAGAAATACAAAACCAGATAGATCAAAGACTAGTGGAACAATTAGAGAAACACCCATTCAGTGCTGAGAAAATTGTTGATGCATCTAAATCTACTCGATTCAATCAACAGCATACATTCTAAAATTTTACCTATAAAAATTATAATTTCTAAATTAGAGAATCATAGATGGAAAATTATTTATTTGTTCTTTTATTGTTTTTTCAATTTTTTCTTTTCTTTTCCCCATTGTTTCATTGTCTTTTTGTATTCTTTGGGGTCATAAGATCTTCCGACATTGGCTCTCAATACATTCAATGGCATCTTTACTATACCTGGCATAAACTCACAAGCAAATAGATATTCTTGTTCAGTCAGGTATTTGCCCAATACGCTAATCCATGTATCGTCCCCTGCTGTATAGAGATATGCTTTTTCTTGTGTTTCAGGATAAAATGTTCCTTTAACAATTTCTTTAGTTAGCATTACATCATATAATGTTGGGTAAGCATACCAGATAGGTCTATTTTCACTATCTTTAGACAATATTGATGGAAGTCCGTACCTAAATTCAATTTTTTCTTCCTCAGCAATAATCCCGACATTTGTGATATTTTCTGTTTCATATTTTACCTGAATATCTCTAGTTCTAGCATTTGTTGCCTCAAAAAAGTATTGATTCAAAGTAACCCATGCGTTTCTTTTCTCGTTATACCAACAATCATTCCAAATGTACTCATCTGGAATACTCTGAGGGATGTTTGGATGTCTGAAAAATTCCATTTTCTTGGAATATTCAATTGCCTTTGTAATTTCTACGATGTTTGATTTTACTTTTGATATTTTTTCTACTGCTTGTAATCTTTCTTGTTGCTTTCCTGTAGTTTCATCAAAACTATTTTCTAGTTGTTCCAATGCTTTTTGATTCTCTTTTAGCATTTTTTCCAGAAACGGAATCTGAACTCCTTCACGGTATTTCTGATTCTTTGGTAAAAGCATCAATTAGAATAACCTCCATTTGCATAAAAAGACTTTAGATTTTTTATTCCCTGTTTCATGTATATGCTAGGGGCCTATGGTATATAACCATTAGGGGCCTAGTTTATATGGTGTTGACAAATACCAATAACAATTGATTCAAAAGAGAAAAACAAAACTCCAGAGTACGATAAATAGAACCATAGAGGGAGTCACATATTACAAAAATCGAGTGAACATACCTTCAGAGTTTTTAGATGAACTGCAATGGGCAAAAGGTGATGAGTTGCAGATTTCAATCAGAAATCACAAGTTGGTAATTGAAAAAGTGTAATTTTTTTAATTTATGTTTCTGAATCATTTAATTGTGTTTGATATGCACTATTTTTGAAATGGTTTGTAAGGGATTATGCCCTAGATACAAGGCAAAAAAGCCCTTTGGATCTAATGGCAGGTATGAAAACGGTCAAAAAAGGTGCTCAACTTGTGCTATTTTCATAAACTGGGACGGCAAACACTGTCCTTGCTGTGGTAATGTTTTGAGAACAAAGCCCAAAGGTACACAAACAAGGCAAAAATTAATGATATTGCAACAGGTAAAAAGAATCTAAAAGAATTGTCTCATTTGGCAATGAACCTGTTATTCTAGGCCCTGCATTTGTCACATACTGCTTCAAAGGCCTCCTCATCTAATACAATCGAAACTCCTGATGAATGACATTTGTGACATAACCCTATCATGGATTTCAATTGTCCAAAATTAGATTAAAATTGTTTTATGAAAAATTAGTTCGATCAGAGTCAAATTTAGTTTTAAGTAAATTATTGATTTTATATTATCATGCAAGAAGAATACATCCTGGTATCAAAATCCCAATTATTGCAGCTAAAAGAGGACTATGAGGAGTACAGAAAATTACTAAAGCAAATAACGTATGAGATAAAAATTCATAAATAAATAAAAAAAGAAAAAAAGTTATCTGTCAACATCGTGTGTTGACAAAACAACGGGTTTTTGTCTTAAGATGTCATCAAAACTAGTCTCTATGCTTTCTCCGGTTTTTTCTAATTTCTCCAATCTCTTTAGCATGTCTTGCAGTACAGTGTGATCTGATTCTGTTGTTTTTGCCAAAAGTTTCTCATCTAGTATGAATCCGCAGCTGGAGCACCTATGGGAGTCAGGAGTATTCTGTTCTGCACATCTGGGGCATGTCTTGAGTTTTACGGTTGTCTCATTTTCATCTCTAGATTTTATTCCATGCAGTTCTAGTAGTGCATCCTCAACGTCCTTGCCAGATAAATGAACATACCTTGCAGGCATCCTTGAGCCTTTGGACCAATTGCCAAATACACAAAGGGTCTGGTCTGAGAGTTTTTTTGCAAGCATTGTAAGCTGAGTGTGTCGAATCAGATAGTTCCACACTCTTTTTTTAATTTTAGCATCTTTTGCACAGCGTTTTAGTATCTTTCTGAGGTATCGATATGATGCTCTTTTTTGGTTTGATGTGTGAGAGTACCACAGATACGCCTTTGGCTCATCTCTTTGAGGGTGCTTTGCAAGCCATTCAAGTAAGGGCTTGAAGGAGTAGACAAGCGGAACTCGCTTTTTTCCAGTCTTTCCAACTGTGCTGACAAGAATGTAGTTGTCTTTGAACTCTATTCCGCCCACACGAAGGTTTAACAGTTCTCCTGGCCTGAATGCACCTTCAAACATCACCCAAAGCATTGCTCTTTCTTTCTCGTTTCTTGTCTTAGATATGATGCCATAAAGCTCCTTTGGAGTGAGAAGATCTTCTGGAAGTATCTCAATTTCATCGTCTCTGTTTCTGAATCTGCTAGGCTTGATCCATGAGACCTCTTTTACGTATCCTTCCTCTCTGTTTCCAATCTCTCCAGTCTTTGCATGGTGGACCAGTCGTAGTAAGGCAAGCGCATA
>JAOUAE010000077.1 GCA_029861085.1 Candidatus Nitrosopumilus sp.
TTATTGGATGGGCCATTGGTCTTTGATATTAGGACACGGTCCAAAAAATGTCAAAGGAGCATTAAAAGAACAAATTGAAAAGAGTTGGATGTATGGCACAGTAAACGAACAAACAATAAAGTTATCAGAGTTAATTTCAAAAGCAGTTCCAGTAGCTGAAAAAATTCGCTACGTCACATCAGGAACTGAAGCTACAATGTATGCAGTGAGATTAGCTCGTTCTGTAACTGGAAGAAAAATTATTGCAAAGATTGATGGCGGATGGCATGGGTATACGTCAGATTTACTCAAATCAGTCAACTGGCCATTTACAGAATCAGAAAGCAGTGGAATGGTAAATGAGGAAAAGATTGTTTCAATCCCATACAATGATCTTGAAGGCTCTTTAGGAATTTTGAAAAAACATGCAAAAGATTTAGCTGGTGTAATCATTGAACCAGTGTTAGGGGGAGCAGGATGTATCCCAGCTACTCAAGATTACCTAAGAGGAATTCAAGAGTTTATTCGCAAAAATAAGTCATTATTTATTTTAGATGAAATTGTTACAGGATTTAGATTTAGATATGGATGCCTGTACCCCACAATGAAGTTAGATCCGGACATTGTAACTTTAGGAAAAATTGTTGGCGGAGGAATGGCAATAGGAGTCATGTGTGGAAAAAAAGAGATCATGGAATATGCAGATACAAGAGATAAGAAAAAATCAGAGCGGAGTTATGTTGGTGGAGGAACATTTTCTGCAAATCCATCTTCAATGACTTCAGGATTTGCAACACTATTAGAATTAAAAAATAAAAATTCAACATATGCTGAAATTAACGATTTAGGAGATTATGCCAGAAAAGAATTGAGTAAATCATTTGACGGAAAAGTAATAGTTACAGGCAAAGGCTCTTTGTTTATGACTCATTTTATAAAAAATGGAATCACAGAAATTACAAATGCATCTCAAGCATCAATGTGCGATGTTAATGCCTTACATGACCATCATTTCAAAATGATTGCGCATGACGGAATATTCTTTTTGCCTGGAAAACTAGGTGCAATCTCCAAAGCACATACAAAACAAGACATTAAAAGAATGATTTTAGCAACTGGTGTTTGATCTTTTAAAATTATTTGGAGACAGTATTTCTCCAAAAAATTAAATGATTAAAAATTTCAAGAAAATTTTCAGATTTTGTCGTTATATGAATATGAGCAAAGAGTTCTCCAAATTGAGCCTCCAAAATCAGCGTACATTCATCTTTGAAAAAAGGAACTGAAATTCCAATTTTTTTAAGTGAATTAAAAACAATGTTTTCAATTTGGATAGAGTTTTCACCAACTATGATTTGTTTTTTTTGGAGGTTTTTATTTATAGAGTCATCTAATTGTTTTTTTATAGAATCATTCCAAATGGGAGTATCATGAGGCCACCTATGAACGTGAACCTTATCAGCAAGATATTTGATTTCAAAATCAGACAACAGATAAAATCAGATCTAATTCAAATTAAGCCTATCTTATAATTTCAAATTTTTATTTAATGAATCATCTTAAAAATTATGCAAAAAGAAAAAGAGGAAAAGAAGACACATGCAACAGACGATCTTACAGACACATCTGCTGAAGAGCAAGAAGACATGGCAAAAGAAGCCATTAAAAATTTCAAGCCATTAGGGTAAGCCAAACTTTCATTAGCAGTATTATTTTTTGGAAATTATGGGATTATTTGGATCAAAAGAGAATACAGAGGATTTGATGTACAGTGCAATGTCTCTAATGGAGAAGAATCAACCAAAAGGAGCTATTTCATTATTCAATAAAGTTCTAAAACAAGATTCCAAAAACACCTCAGCGCTGTTTAAGAAAGGTCTTGCATTAAATCAAATAAAAAAATACAGTGATGCAATTACGTGTTTTGACATATTGTTAGAGATTAATCCAAACGATTCTCAAGCGTTTAACAACAAAGGAATTGCAATGGCAGAAAACGGGAACATTCAGGCAGCAGCAGAATGCTACGACAAAGCAATAGAGGCAGATCCAAAAAATGCAGCATCATATTTTAACAAAGGAGTGCTGCTTGACAAACTACAGGAGAGAGAAGAGGCAATACAAGTTTTAGATAAGGCCATAACCATAGAACCAAGAAAACCAAATGCATTATTTTACAAAGGAATAATTTTAGGTAAAATGAAAAAACACGAGGAATCTTTGAATTGTTTTGACAGAGTACATAAGAATAATCCAAGTCATACAGATGCATTTTTTCATGTAGGTATTGAATTAGCAGAATTGGGAAAGCATGAAAAAGCAATAGGGATTTTTGATCAAATTTTATCAAAACATAAAGACAACGTAAATATCATTTATGCGAAATCCAGAAGCAAGGCTGAGTTAGGAATGTATTCAGAATCACTGGAATTGCTAAAACGAGCAGTGTCAAAAAGTCCCAAAATTATTCGCTCTTGGGCAAAAGAAGAGCCAATCTTTGAAAAATTACACAGTAATGATCAATTTAGAAAATTGGTAAAATTATAGGATTTTTTTCCTAACTGCATCAATACGAATTATGCCAACTTTCTTTTTTGGACCAATTAATCGAGCCTCAAATATAGGAACGTAGAGTTCTGTGATTTCTCGTAAAACAAATTCATCATTAAGTTCTCTAACATCTTCCTCCATAGGTTTTTTCAATTGCAATTGAAGTTTGGAAATTGCAGCGTCATGAGTCATCTCTGATCTTTTTACATTGGATTTGTTTTGCTCCAATAGTCGTTTAGGATAATTTTCAACAGTTTTTGAATTAATTTTGAAAGGGAATTTAATATCTCGCCCATGATGATCAAATGTCAATTCATCTTCTTCTTCAACAAATACGTGTTCTTCTAATTTTAAATCAACCTTGTTTTTCCCCCTTTTACCAACAAATGCCTTTTGAATTCCAGATTTTGAACGCACAGGGAAAATTCCATCCCCTAAAGAAATCTCACTGACGTTTGAATCAACAGAGATAGAATGAGTTGCTTTTCGGAAATAATCTGCAACATATTTTCCAGAAACCATGAGTATGCATTCATAGTATAATTTCAAAGAATGAACATGAACTTCTTCTTTTTTGGGCCTTGACAGCAAGGATTTGAACGGGGTTGTTTTCTTTTGATCTATGATATCCATAGCATCATTTTCATCTATGTTTTTTCTTAAAACAACAGTCTTTACATCATGAGTAGTTTTTACCAAGACTACACAAAATACATCATTCCATCTATAAATCAATTCAGATAGGAAAGAAATAATACATTTGAAATTATTTCATAAGACATGAAAGATAAAAAAGGTGGATATATTGACAAATTTCTAAAAAAAGCAGACAAGGCAATTCAAGAAGGAGTCAAAAAAGCAGATATCGCATTGGAAGAGGCAGTTGAATTTGGATCAATGACTGCAAAGCAAGCTGCCAAAACAAGTAAAGAACTACGCAATCAAGCAAGAAAAGAAAGTGAGGCATTACAAAAAAGGGGAATTAAAAAAATTAACGAAGGTATATCAACTGCAAAGCAAGCAACCTCAAACGCTCATGATGACTTAGAGATATTAAAAAAGCTAGGCAAATTGAGAAAAGCTGAAGTAATCACTGAAAAAGAATTCCAAGCAAAGAAAAAGAAAATTTTGGACAGGATATAATTTGAAAAAATCAAACATTCATGGTACAAACGATAAAAGAAACATAAATCCAGACTGGTTTACAGGTAAAACATGGATGAAGGTATTATCAGATAAAATAAAATCTAAAGAACAAGACATCTATCATGTTCATTTTGAAAAAGGATCAAGAACAAAACTGCACCAACACAACGGAAATCAAGTGCTGATTGGGGTAAAAGGTAAAGGAAGTCTAGAGATTTTTAAAAAATATGGTGCCAGTAAAACTAACTTTAAAATTAAAAAAGTGGAAAAGATAAACCTCAATGAAGGAGACATCGTACACATTCCAGCAAAAACACTCCATACCCATGGTTCAGTTGATAAGAAAAAAGAATTCTCCCATATCGCAATCAATATTTTACCAAAAAAAAATGCAATCTACAAAACAGAATGGTATGAATCAGATTTCAAAAATAAAGTTTTAGAAATCATTTAGATGAAATGTCATTACGTAAAAATTCCGAAATAAATTCAATTCAAGGAAATGAAGGAACTGAAATTAAACAATATTTCCACCCTCACAATACACTAAATGGAATTAATTATAGTTTAGCACAATTTACCCTGGAACCTGGAAAAAAATCGAAACTTCATAAAATTACTTCATCAGAAATTTACTATATTTTAGAGGGAAATGGAAATCTAAATGTTAATGAAAATACATACCATCTAGAAAAAGATGATTCAGCATATGTTCCACCAAATTCTAAACAATTCATTGAAAATACAGGAGAAGGTAATTTTAGATTTTTGTGTATTGTAGAGCCAGCATGGAAAGCAGATAATGAAATTTTGTTAGAATAAACCAAATAAACTCAAAATTATATGCAATTATTTTTAACATATGACAAATCAGTACCGCTAGTGAACACATATCAAGCAATCAAAGTATTGAATGTGAACCAAGATTCATCTCAAGAGGAAATCAAGGCCGCATATAGAAAGCTGGCATTAGAAGTACATCCAGATAAAAACCAGGATAAAAAAGAAGATGGAGAATTCAAGAAAATCACCGAGGCATATACGTATCTTAAAAAAAATCACAATCAAAAAAATAATTCGTCCTATCAAGAGGCAACTAAACCCAAACCGGAGAGTAATTTTAAAAGAAAACCTCAATGGGGAGCGCCAGATGATGGAAGCATCCCACAACAGGATTGGGGAAAATATACTCGTGAATTTGAAGAAGGAGATCCCACTTTTTGGAAAGAGTATGAAAGAAAGTTTTGGGAAGATTATAACGCACGTATTCGCCCAGATGGAAGAAATGGAGAATATGAAAAAGCAAAGGAGCCTGAAAAGCAACCAAATCTTTTTGTGAATGTAGACAAAAGTTTGTGTATCGGTTGCTGTAGTTGTGAAATCATAGCTCCGGATGTTTTTGAAATTAATAAAAAAAGTAGATCAAACCCCAAGTCATCAGTGATCAATCAAAAAGGGGCAGGAGTTAACAAAATAATGAATGCGGCAGAAACTTGCCCAACAAAAGCAATTATAGTAGAGAATTCAGATACAAACGAAAAATTATTCCCACACTAGATTTTTAATTTATTGTAGAATTCATCTAATTCAGACTCAGATAATTTCAATACAGAATCAAACATACTGTGTATTGCACCTGCAGAATCATCATTACTTCGTGGAACTAGGTGCACATGTAGATGAGGTACTTCTTGTCCGGCATCCTTACCATTATGTATCGCTATCAAAGTTGCACCAGTTATAGAATCAACTTTAGAAGCCATCAATCTAACAAGGGAAAACAAATCATTGTTTTCTTTCTCGCTCATATCTTGAATTTTTTGGCGGTGTTTTTTTGGAATTACAAGTACGTGCCCCTTTGCAAGAGGGAATGCATCTAAAAAAGAAACAGAGTTTGCAGTTTCATTAAGAATTTTTGCAGATATTTCACCTGAAATAATTTTACAGAAAACACAATCCATAATATTTCAATAAATTTTCAAAATATTAAATCATCTATCAAGGATTCACAAGCGTAGCCCAAGCAAGGCCATCACCAAACTTAATGGTAATGTTATCACCCACATTTAGAGTACAGTCGTCTATTGTTTTTGGAATATTATCAGAAGTTTCAACATAGCAGACCCCGTCATCATTTCCAAGAATTACGACATCTTCGTATACGTCTTCACGAATTAAATTCCAAAAAGGGAAAACGATTGTAGATAAAACAACTCCCGCAGTAACAAATGCACCAACAGCAATCAAACTAGTTTTTTGGCTCGAATTTAATTCCATATTACCAAGTGCCGCCATCTCCTGCGTTTGGATCCAATTTCTTTTCAGGGATGTTTCCATGTGCCTTTTTCATATGTTTTTTCAAGCGTTCGGGATCATGCAATTCTGTTCCACACGTTTCACATT
>JAOUAE010000078.1 GCA_029861085.1 Candidatus Nitrosopumilus sp.
ATACTGATTTTTATTTTTTTTTTGAAAATTATTTTTTTGATAATTTCTATGTGAGTATTTTCATAAAAAACTGCTATCCTTGATTATTGTAGGTACTCTGTTCATATTTACATATCTGCAATGATACAGCCACTTCAATTAAATTGAAAAGATACCTCACTAGGTATTTTTTCAAACTAAACGTTATTCTTTAAGGATGTCTGTTCGGATTTGTTTTCTGATTCTTTTTTGCTCATTTCTAGCTTATGGGGATCAAGTATGGATTTTTTAATTAGAGGGGCACGCTTTTTAATTATCTGGTTAAATTCTCGCATATCCTCCAAACTCGGTGTTTGCTGTTGATTTTGATATGCTTGCAAAAATCCGGAATACACACAACCTGTAATGATCCCAAATGCGGTATCTGGAACCGATTCTATCTCTGGCGTGAAATTTTCCGCAATTTGCTTGTATGATTCCGATTCACTAATGTAATAATCAATTAAGCTATCTATGAAATCCTTATTCTCTTTAGAAATTGCCATTATTTTTTCTTGATTTTCTAGTTTATTTAATTGTCTTTGGTGAATTGTTTATCTGCTAATAGATTGTTTTCTAGATGTTGTGGAAATTAGAATCTGATGAGGATTTTTTTAGAATATATGATTCCAAAAAATTGGTTGCAGGGTACTTTGATCCTGATTATGGGGATATTTTTCCCAAATCAAATTCTGAAGAAATTATTTCATCCATGTTAAAAAATCACGATAAAATTTTAGGTGGAGTCATCATGGTTCCACTTGTTAAATTTGGTTTATTTGATACTGATTTAGATACTACTTTGACTAAAGTTGAAGAGCAAGTAATTCGAGTAAATGAACATTTACAAAAATGGAAAATTTTTTTGTCTGAAACCAATCGGAAAGTTCATTCTATTAGGATTTCTCATACTGATCAGGATATGCTGACAATTGCATTTCAAATTAAATTTTCAAAGCCTACTCCTCTTGAAAAAATATCCTTATGCGAAGAACTTTTCTCTACTTTGGATCTCTTGCAAAAATCAAATTTGCTGTAATGATGTCGTTTTCATTATCTAAGGAAGGTGATCATTTTTCCATTTTTCAGCCTCATTAAAACAATTAAACCACTGAATTTCTATTTCTTTTGAATCAAATCCATCTAATTCATTTTTAAATTCTAGTTCGCATTCATTTTTCATATTCTCGGAGATTTGAATTACTTTTTGTTTGACCCCTTCCTGAGGTGCTGAAAATTTTTCTGATTCGTCATAATTTTTTATTCCTTTTTTAGCTGATTGAAATTCTGCTAAACCTAAATTTTCATATTCGTAAGCTTCTTGAATTTGAGTATCTGATCTTATCTTTGCTGATTCATCCCCTGTTGTAATCCACTTGATGAATTCTAAATCACTTTCTAGTTGAGTCTCAGATGAAATCTTAAATAATTCTACAGAACTTTTGAATAATTCCGGCGGTGTTAGATTATCGTATCTGGAAATAATCTGCTCAAATTCACTCAAATGTTCTTCATAGTATTTTAACAGTTCTTCCTTTGAAATATCTCCTTCGTCCCACTTGGTTTTTTCAGAATAAAATTTAATTTGTAATTCTGTCACATCTTGTTGAATTTGCGCTAATTCATTTCCAAACTGAAATCCTTTTTGTTTAGTTTGATCTACTGAATAATTATATCCTATGATTCCTCCAATAATGAGAATTATTATTACAACAATTGTGATATTTTGAATTTTATTTTTTTTCAAAGGTAATCTATATAATTTCCGTTATCATCTAATTTTAATTCAATTTTAAATTCTGTACCGCTGATAAATGAATCATTTCGAGTTGTTCTGACTCTTCCTATAACTAGTTCATATGGCCAAATTTCTACTACTATTGAACCTACTTTTGCAGTTGGTGTTTCTGTAATTGCCATGTCATCTCGTTTAACCCCATGTTTTTCTAACATGTAAATTGCGTGATCTAATAATGGTTTAGGATTATTGTAATTTAATACCCAAACTGTTCCTTCATAATCGATTTTTTGCAATTTGAAAAATCCTAATTTTACTCATATAACAATTATTCGGGGTCTATCACATTAAGTGTCATTGTACTTACTACTCTGGATAGTTTTCTAACATCTGCAATCACTTTTGTAAATCCTTCTTGATTTTCTACTTGAACTTCTGCAATTATGTCATATGCCCCAAAAGTGAGATATGCATTACTAATATTTTGCACCTGTTTTAATTCATCTAAAATGTATTCTTCTGCCCCTAAATCACAATTGAATAAAATGAATCCTTTGTGCATTACTTTACCTTAAAATAATTAGTGAGTTCAGGTCTTTAAGTTTTACAGTATTACCATCTACTACGGCCACCGTAGCTATTTCTATCCTCTTTATCGTCATATCTTTTTTTACCGTCTCTGGAATTTCTACCACCAGATCTTCCATATCCGCCACCACCCGATCTTCCATATCCTCCAGAACGCCCTCCACCTCTAGAATAATTGGATCTTGATTGACCTCCGTATCTTCTTGATGGGGTTTGTCTTTTTAATGGATCTGGAATTGAAATTTGAATTCCCATTTCTTCATTCAAATCTTTGAGAGGAACTTTGATTTGGCGTTTGATAAGGTTCCAATCACCTACAGATGAATATGACACAAATGTAATTGCCCTACCTTTTGCACCTGCTCTGGCGGTTCTTCCAATTCTGTGAAAATATACCATCTCTACATTTGGAACATCATAATTGACTACTAATTCCACTCTTGGAACATCTATTCCTCTGGATGCTATGTCAGTTGCAACTAGGATGTTTGCTTTTCCATTTCTAAATTTTGCCATGGATTGTTCTCTTCTGTGTTGTGACATGTCACCCTCAATTGCAACTGCATCGTATTTTTCTTGATGAAGAAATTTTTGAACATCCCGGGTTCTATACTTTGTTGAGCAAAATACAATACATTGACCTTTTACTGGCTTGATAAAATCTAATAAATATTTGAATTTGTCTCTATCCTTGATCACTAAATATGCTTGATCAATCCCTTCTCCACTAAGATCATCGGCATCTAACAGGAATTGTTTTGGATTATTTAGATAGTCTTCAGATAGTCTTAGAATTTGAGTAGGCATTGTTGCTGAAAACAATGACATTACTCTATCTTCTGGTGCTAAATCTAAAATAAACTGAATATCATCAATAAATCCCATGTCTAACATTGTATCTGCCTCATCTAGAACAATATGGCTAATGTCTCTAAGTTCTATTGAGCCTCTTTTTAGATGATCAATTAGTCTGCCTGGTGTTGCTACAAGAATTTCAACTCCTCTGTGGAGTGCATCAAGCTGAATTCCCATCCCTTGTCCTCCGTAAATTGTTGCCACTTTAATTCCTGTATATTTTCCGAATTTTTTAATTTCATCTGAAATTTGCATTGCAAGTTCTCTTGTAGGTGCCATAACTAACCCTTGAATTCCTTTTTTTGGTTGAATTTGTTGTAGCATTGATAATGAAAATGCTGCAGTTTTTCCGGAACCTGTATGTGCTTGTCCAACAACATCTCTTCCTGAAAGCAACACTGGAATAGCTGCTTCTTGAATTGGGAATGCTTCCTCAAAACCTTGGTCTGATATTCCTTTCAGCACGTCGTCGCTTAATCCTAAATCTTGAAATTTTGTCATTTTGTTTTTTTCTCTTAAGCAATAACGAAAAAGCTCATTGCTTACTCGTCATTATTCTGATGCTTAACGTCTATTATGGCCTAATAAACGCTTGTTATTTTTTTTATGTATCTAATTGAGCATCAATCACTTTTTTGAAACTACCAAATGGTTGGGCTCCCTTTAATTCAACATATCCTATTTGATCATTTCCAACAAAGAATCCTGGTGTTCCTGAAATTCCGTATTCCCGACCATCGTTAAGATCATTTTTAATCTCTTCGATGTGTTTCCCACTGGTAAGACAGGAATCAAATGAATTTTGCTCAAATTGCATATTTGAAGCATATTGACTAAACAAAGACAATGCATCGGCTGTTTCTAACTTGTTCCATTCGTTTTGTTTTTCAAATAACATGTCATGCATTTCTCTGAATTTGCCTTGCTCATTTGCACATTCTGCTGCAACTGAAGCAGGCAATGCATTTGGATGAATACTTTGAATTGGGAAGTCTCTAAAAACTAACTTTACTTTACCTGGCTCAATATACTCTTCAAGAAGTAATGGTAATGTTTGAGTGTGGAATCTTGCACAAAACGGACATTGAAAATCTGAAAATTCAATTATTGTGATTGGTGCATCTGAATTTCCTATTACTGGATCATTATCTGCTGAAATCTTTACTGGTGCTACTGGTTGTTTTGTAGGTAATTGATTCTGCAATAGTTTTAGTTCTAGTTTGGCCAATGCTTTATCTAGAATTTCTTCAGAAACTTGGTTTGAGTTTAGGTTTGATGTGTATGATCCTGCAAAGAATGATGCAACTCCAACTGCTACGATTAATCCGATGACAATACTGTTAAACGTTGATTTTTTAATTGCTATCTGTTTGTTGTCATTTTGATTAACTTCAGACTCACTAGAACTCATTTTAATTTATTCAAATTCTAGTATACTTATTCGTATTGCCAAATTTTTGGAAAATGTATTGTTTTTGAAGAAAGTAACAAGCCCGTGATGGGATTGAGTCAAATAGTTTCAAGCCAGTAAGATGAATCATATTTTGAATTGGCTTTGAATCCATTTTTGTGTACTTGGGACAAGTTTTGTTAAATTAGTTAGATGCCTGCCCATTTTGTTTATAAAGAAAATTAGACTTGAATAGAATTTAACGCTTGATCATTTTAGCAATTATACAATATGCAATTACAATTGGTGGAAAACCATAGAAACTTGTGCCTCCAAACTACTCAAGAATGTCAAACATTCCATTAGTATTGAGATAATCTTCAATCATTGGGATGTCAAAAGTATCGTTGACATAATCCATACCAATCGCAAAACCTGAACTTATGATTCCAAGAATGACCCAATTCCTACCTTTTTTTATCATATTGACGACCTGCTTTTCTTAAAATAATCATGGCAACTAGTCCGCCAATTATTGAAAGAAATGCCGGAAGTAAATAATACAAATTACTTTGTGGTTTTAGCATTGACATGATGATGTCCGCTTAGTCCTTGATAGCTATTTTGTTAATTCTATATTTTTGAAAACATCTTCATACTTCTTGAATTCATCAAGTTCCTCCAATTTCATGATCTGCAATAGGTTAGTTGCCTCATCCATCAGCTTGACAAGTCGTTTTTGTGACTTTTCATATCCCTCATCATCTTTATTTTTCCAGTTTTTCAGTTGGATCTTGAAATGATCAATACGGCCAAGCTTGTAGTCAATCTCACCAGTCAAAATTTTAATTGATTCTGATTTCATTACCTGTTTTTTGAAGAAATTATGAACTTAAGCGTATTGGAATTTAGAATCTAAAGGACAAGCTTCTTTGCAATATTCAAAATATCTGTTGGAAAATCCTTGAATTTGAAACAGTAGGCAATGAAACCTAGAACTCTGTCCTCTGTGTCAGTTTTGTCTTTTACTTTACCTTGCAATTCTGGTATTTTTGATTCTGATTCATCAACTATTCTTTCAACTAGTTTCATTCCTGTTGGGTTAATTCTTGTTATCCAAGGAAATGAATGAGAAGCATCTTCATCCACTCCTCCCCTAACTAAATTTTCGGCAATTAGATAAACTGCATTTGCTTTGATGATTTCATTATCTATATCACGCAATTCAGGAATTACGTAAAAATGCATTTCAGGATTATCTGATTGGCCATAAGATCTTTTACAATATTCAAACAGAAGAATAGTTCTAATCTTTACATCTGTCTCTTTACCGATCATTTTCTAATACTCATTATTGCAATTACAGGTATCCCAACATACATTCCAACATTGAGCAAAATCATACTGATTCCGTCTCCTAATACTTGATCAGAGTCCATTTCCACATGATTCAGAATGTGCAGACTGG
>JAOUAE010000079.1 GCA_029861085.1 Candidatus Nitrosopumilus sp.
ATCTCCAGATTTATTTTAAAAGAACTTGACATACATCCTGAATCATATAACCCGATTGAATTTGTAGCAAGAATTGCAAATGCAACAAATGCATCAGAAAAGACAAAACGCGATGCAATGAAGATTTTACAAATTGGGCAAAAAAGAGGGATAAATACTAGTAAAAATCCCATGGGAATGGCGGCAGCTGCAATATACCTTTCATCATTAAAAAACCAAGAAAAAATCAGGCAGATTAAGATTTCCGAAGTTTCTGGAATTAGTTCAGTAACTATTCGTGACAGAGCAAAGGAGATCAAAAAAAGATTAGAGGAGATAACATAATGGGAAGAACATGTAAAGGGATATGTCTTAGATACAAAGCAGAACCTGCCCCAAACAAAATAAGATATGAAATTGGACAGAAACATTGCACATTTTGTGGCCTATTCTTAAAAGTAGATGAGACAAGATGCATCTGCTGCAAGGCAGTATTGAGAACAAAATCAAGAGGAAGAAAGATCAAGAGGATTCTTTTGAAATAAATTCAACAAGTATGGTAGGAATCAAAAAAATCCTTTCAGATATTATTGAGAAAAACATAGATTTGTTTTTCAATTTTGATTTAATTACAGTGATGGGGATCTCAAAAAACATAGACAAAATTTGAAAAATTATAATATTAATTGAGATTTTTAGATTGAGAATTCACAACAGCAGCAATTGTATTCTGCACATAATTTGAATTGCTTGTTGAAATTATTTCTTTGGTAGGTAGATCAAAGAGAAATCCAAAAATTAGCACTAGAAGATAATGCTGGCCCCAGTTAAATGCAATTCCGAGTTAATTTGACCATGAAAATATTTTTCAGAGGGTTATAATTGCGAGGAATATTTGAATCTCTCATCGTATTTGGGGTGATGACGGGATTACTTTTGCCAGCAAGACTACTTTTTGTAGAATATATTTCAAATAATTGGTTTGGCTCATTAGGCATTATTTCTGCAATTTCAATACTGGTAATCATACTTGCGAGAAAGAAAAAATTAGGTTTCTTTGGTCCCATGTTTGAGCGACAAATTTACAAATTCCAAAAAGGCAAACGTGGTTTGTTAGTAATAGGAGAATCTGTATTTGTTCTTTTAATGTTGGGTAGTATGATTTTTGCGATAGATCAAGGAAACTCAGTTTATTCCGATATAAAACTCCAAACAATAGAAAATTCCCCGCCAACGAATCCTGAACAAATTCTAGAACTTACAAATGAATGGGAGGCCTCTGATTGGATTGTGGGATTTTTGATGGTTCCTGTGATGTTTATTACAGCATTCCCTCAGATGAGTGCAGGTATTGCATCAGTTGATCAAAGCCTTGATGGATGGTTAATGCATTTTTACACGGTAGGTTTTATCGAATATTTAGAATTATTTGGCATCCTTATATATTACAAGATTTCATTTAGGAAAAAATTGCAATCTCCAGTAAAATCTACGTTATACACAAAAGCAGCACTCTAAAACCAAAGAGAGTAAATAATCTATGAAGAATTAATTCAGAGTCTCAATACTAGACCTGTTTACAGTTGCAACTCTGTATTTTTTCAATTCCAATTGCATCATAATTTTTCGGTATATCTGTATTTCAAAAAATTTTGCGATATTAGTAGGACAGTCCTGATCCTTTACCATGTCATCATGCATCATTCATTCTTTCAGAATAATCATAATTGAATATTTTTTGCGGAGTGATTTCAATTGCCACCTCTATTTTGGAATTATTTCTCAAAAATTTGGACAGTGTGGACTCTTTTTCTCCCAAGTACTTGCCTATCAAGAGATCTAGAACATATGCACCTGTTTCATTTAGGATATTGGCATTTCCTTCAGCACGTATTCCTTTGTAGGGAGGTTTGTCTGCTGCTATCTCAAATCCGCATACAGGACTTTTTTTAAGGTATGAAACAATCTTTGCTGTTTTTTGCACAGCACAATAAATTTTACCATATTTACAAACATACTAAAGAGAAACAACAGCAGGCACACCATTAGATTTGACAAAACCAACTCTGATCGGAATTTTAACATCTGGAACAAAGCTGTTGGTTTGGTCACTGTCTAATTTTTGCATTGCCACCCGTCCATTTTTTTAATCATCAACTTTGCGTAACAGTAATCACAAGACCACTCTTGAAATTCTTTCCCACAATCATTACATTTTTGTACTGAAATCACATTCATATGATATTTGTTAATTTTTCATATATGAATAGTGTTCAAAAATAAAACTAGTGCCAATTAAAAAAATTTTTGTCGCAGTTAAAATACTAATTTGAAAGAAAAGCAATTATGAACAAAATGATCATCATGTTTTTTATTTTAGTAATCGTTTCAACCAGCCCTGCATACGGACACAAATTAATCAGCCACGATGACACGCATAGGGACTTTGATTCTGCCTTGCAAATCCCTGATCATAAAATTTCATGGGCAATTTATGAGAATTTAGGTACAAATGAAGCTAAATTTTATTCATTTGATGCAAAACAAGGAGATTCATTTTATGCGAGCATTGTCATTCCAAAAATAACCGGACTAGAGGAATATTCCCCATCATTTGTTTTAATGGATGCTGCTGTGTTTGAAAATGACTCCACCTCTCTTGAAAATCAATTAAACACAGAAAAATTTCTGTATGAGGGGAATTTTCCTGGAAACGAATTCTATGAGCCATTTGGCCAGGTAACATACTGGGAAAGACAGGAAGTTAGAACTCAAATTCCTTCTGATGGGAAATATTTCATTGTAGTAATGGATGAAAAAAACCAAGAAGGGAAATATAGTCTAGCAGTTGGAACTATCGAAGATTTTTCAGGCGAGAACATATTCACAATGCTACCAAAAGCATGGCTTGACACAAAATTATTTGTGGATGATTATCTGTCTATCGGCATCATATTTTTTGTATTAGTAGCAATACCTACCATTCCAGCATTAATAATAATCAGAAAAAGAAAAATATTGCCACTTCAGAGTTCCTGAATCCTTTGGCAATGAGTCCATACCATTAAACTTGGAAAAAGTACCCATTTTACTTAACTTTAGGCACAAAACGTATTACAAAAGTTCTTGTTTTAGATAATTCAGGAATTCTTTTAACACCATAGTCCGTCTCTTTGCCTCCACTTTGCCAGATTTAGTGTTCATTAATGATTCTAGTTTGAGTAACTTTTGAAAAAAGTGATCAAGAGTCCATATTTTATCATCAGGAATTCTTGTTTTACAAAAAGGATCATCCAGATTGTAAAAGGGTCGCTTGAGCAAACCACCGGTAGCAAAAACCCTTGCTATTCCTATCGCCCCTAATGCGTCTAATCTATCAGCATCTTGAAGGATTCTCCCTTCAAGAGTCCTTGGAATTTTATTTTGTGAAAAACTATGATCGCAAATAGCATCAGAGATAATCATAATTTCTTCTTTTGAAAAATCATATTTTTTTAAAATTTGTTTTGATTTCTTTGCACTTTCAAGGGAAGACGTTTTTGAACGCTTGTCAGATTTAGGATACGATACTATGTCATGTAACAATGCAGCACTAAGAATTAATTTCTCATTTGCATTTTCTTCTTTGCATATTTTTTTGGCATTTCTGTATACTCTCATAACATGTTCAAAATCATGTGCAGAATCACCATCCATAATTTTTTTAGCTTCATCTTTTAAGGAATCAAGAACGAACATTTAGAATCTCCATATTTTCGGTTTGACAAATTTTATTTTTCGCTCAGTAATCAACACAGTCCAATTAATAGATGCAAAAAGAACAATCATCCCAATACCAACGCCGTCAATCAATAAAATTCCAGTTAGACGATTTTCGAATATTTCTAAAAAGGGAGTCAAAACGGCATTTCCAAAATAGATCATGACAATATAAGAAAAAGTCCTACCAAACCAGAAACCTACATAAATTCCAACACTCTTTGCTCGCATTAATCCATAAGTGATAAACAACATGTTACTTGGAAGAGGAGTTGCACCAAACAGAAAAGAGGCAACAAGATAACCATATTTTTTTTGATTCAAATAATCTCCAATAATGTCAAGATTGGATTTTTGTTCTTCCGCGACAAATTTTCTAAATAATCCACTTATTTTTTTCAGAACAAATCTACCAATGGTAGCTCCTGTAGCTCCTATCATGGCAAGAAATACCACATTCAAACTTGGATCAAGAAGGTAAAAGGATGTCAAAATAATCCAACTTGGAGGCATTAAGATTGGAGCTGCATTTACTCCAATCAGTACAAGAAAAATTCCAAAATATGAAAATTCTCCAAAAAATTCAAAAATATCCATCATCTTTCAAAAACCATTCAATTTTTTTTGTTTCTAAACCCTTGTATCCATTCACAGTCGTGAAATAATTTTGTTCTCATCTAAAAAATTATAATAATTTCATGTTTTTGAAAACAATGATTAAGTTTTGTAAAAAATTGGATCGATCATTCAATATCCTTATAAGCAATTTACGCCTAATGGGATTATGTCGGAGATGGTTTGGAAGTGTTTTAGATGTAATTTGTCTTTTAAAGATGATCAAGTGGCTAAAATACATAAAGAAATTTCAGAACATTCCGTAACTAAAATAAAATCAATTGTTGCATAATTTCAAAAATTCAATCAAAATTTGCAATTTTAGTTAAAATTTAGTGCAGAGGGTGGGATTCGAACCCACGAACTCCTAAGAGAAGGGATTTCCTATTTTATAGATCTTGAGTCCCTCTCGGTTGACCGGGCTTCGATACCTCTGCAATGAGAGGATATATGGACCAATATTTCTCAATTACTATTGTGATAAATTAAAAATCCAATCCATTATTTTGCCAATTTTTTAACAAAGCTTATAATCGTGAAAATTTGACCCAAAATTACATGGCAGAATTCATACCTATTTCACAAGCAAAGAAAATGCGAAGTGGAGTTAATGCTAAAGCCGAAGTTAAAAGCAAAGGAGACCCAAGGACTGTTAATCTAAAGAGTGGAGGAACAGTGGATGTCTGTGATGCAGTTATAGCTGACGGTGAAACTGATGATGATCAAATGAAACTGACATTGTGGGGCGACGACATCAAAGCAGTAAATGTTGGAGATGTAGTTGTCATTACAAATGGCTATACCAATGAATTCAAAGGAGAAGTTTCCTTAACAAAAGGTAAGTTTGGTCAGATGGAAATCAATCCTCAATAATTTCTTTTATTGTTTTAAACATTTTTCCAATCCACCAATATTACAATTATTGAAATCAAAACATCCAAAATTAATAAAAATCCAAAAATAACAAACAGTAGAACCAAATTCATCACAGATGAATTAAGATTAGAACAAATTGGAATTTTTTGAATCTTCTGAAAACATTACAACAACATTTACGTTTCGAAAACCACTGTTTTTAATTTCAAAATTCAATATATTAGATTGAGATATTTTCAACGTCTCAAAAACTGATTCGGTTCGAACAAACTCGTCAAAATCACCTTCAAAAATATTTGAAATATTAATCAATGATTCACCCCCATGTTAATAATCAATTAGTTAAACTCCACAAAATAGCAAAATATTAGAAAAAGATGCATCATATTAGATGTAGGCTGAATCATTAGGCATAATTTGAATTTTATTTGAAATCTCATCAAACATCTTTTCAAATAGTGCGATCATTAAGAAATTATTTGAACCACCTACGTTAGAAGAGATAACGAATGATGATGAAAAAAAGAAGTTCAACCAATCAAACCCACAAGTGGAATTATCAATCTACGTTTGTTCATTTTAAAAATAATAAAACATAGTAAATTGTGGGGTTATAGAAAATAACCTTCGATAAAATTGAAATGTTTAACGTAGAGGCTTTCTTTTAGCTGCAGTCTTTTTTGCAGGCTTTCTTTTAGCTGCAGTCTTTTTTGCAGGCTTTCTTTTAGCTGCAGTCTTTTTTGCAGGCTTTCTTTTAGCTGCAGTCTTTTTTGCAGGCTT
>JAOUAE010000080.1 GCA_029861085.1 Candidatus Nitrosopumilus sp.
TTTTTGCATCAGTTTCAGTTTTACTAATTTCTAATGCAGTGTTAATTAATGCAATTTTAGCTTCAGGAATACTTCTAGGCATACCTCCATGAACAATTTCTTTATCAAGAACAATACCTTGGATAATAATAGAATCTTTGATAGAGCCGCCCGCTTTCTTTTCTACTTTGATATCATCAATATCAACATCAAAAGCTTCACCATCTTTTTCTGCAACAGCAAGAACTGATTTTACAATAATATCTGCAAGTTGATTAGAATCTTTTCTAACAAGTTTTGTTTGCATTGAAGTTTTTGCAATTTTATTTAAAATATTTTTGTCATTTGCTGAAATTGTATCTGCAATATCTTCAAGATATTCTTTTGCCTTTCTTGCAGCTTTTCTATAACCATCAACAATTATTGTTGGATGTACATCTTGATCAATTAATGATTCAGCCTGTGAAAGTAAAGCACCTGCTAAGACAACAGCTGAGGTTGTGCCATCTCCTACTTCATTATCTGTGGTTTTAGAAATTTCAACCAGCATTTTGGCTGCAGGGTGCTGAACATCAATTTCTTTTAGAATGGTTGCACCATCATTTGTAATCGTAACGTCGCCTAATGAATCGACTAGCATTTTATCCATTCCTCGTGGACCAAGACTAGTGTGAACAATTTCAGCAATAATTTTAGCTGCTGCAATGTTGTTCTTTTGTGCTTCTCGTCCTTTGGTTTCTGTACCACCTTCTTTTAGCAAAACAACAGGCATATTTCCCTTTGAAGTAGCTTGCATACCCATAAAACCAAAAACCACTAATTCCCCTTTTATACCTTCCAGATCAAGATAGTTTGATTTGATTTAGTATCGGTGTTTTTAAATTGGGAAAATCAAATTGCAAAATATGGCTAAATCACAAAATAAAGAATCTTATGATAAAATTTTTACAAAATTAAAAGAACATCATAGATGGTTTGAAAATTCAATTCCCTTAATTGCAAGTGAAAATATTCCTAGCCCTGCAGTCCGTGAAGCAATAATTTCTGATTTTGGAAATAGATATGCTGAAGGATGGCCTGGCGAGAGAGTTTATGCTGGTTGTGTCTACATTGATGATGTAGAATTTGAGTGTATGAAATTAGCCAAAAAATTATTCAAAGCAAAATTTGCTGATGTAAGACCAATTTCAGGAGTTGTTGCAAACTTGGCAGTATATTCTGCATTTACAAATCCGGGAGACATTATGTTAGCGCCTTCAATCCCAGCTGGTGGACATATTTCACATGGTAAAAAAGAACATTCTGGAACTGCTGGTTTAGTTCATGGATTAGAGATAGAATTCTATCCATTTGATGCAGAAGAAATGACAATTGATATAGATAAGACCAAGCAAAAGTTGAAAGATCTCAAGAAAGATAATCGTCTTCCAAAGATGGCAATGTTTGGTGGTTCATTGTTTTTGTTTCCACATCCAGTCAAAGAATTATCAGATGTTCTAAAAAATTATGATATACATATCAATTATGATGCAGCTCATGTTGCAGGATTAATTGCTGGTGGAAAATTTCAAGATCCTCTACGTGAAGGTGCGGATACTATGACTATGAGTACTCATAAAACCTTGTTTGGACCACAAGGAGGACTTGTATTAGGTTCTAAAGAACATGAAGAGGTGATTAAAAAGGCAACCTTTCCTGGCCTTACAAGTAGTCATCATATTCATCATATGGCTGGAAAAGCAGTTGCCTTTGCAGAATCTTTAGAATTTGGAAAAGATTATGCAATTCAAGTCATAAAAAATGCCAAGATGTTTGCAGAGGCCTTAAGTGATATAGGATTCAAAGTGTTAGGAGAAAAAAGAGGATTTACAGAATCACACCAGATAGCAGTAAATGTTTTGGATTATTCTGATGGTGGAAAAGTAGAAGCTAATCTAGAAAAAGCCAACATCATAGTAAACAGACAGCTTATTCCAGGAGATATTAAAGCAGGCAGAAATTATTTCCATCCAGGAGGAATCAGGTTAGGAGTTTCTGAAATCACACGACTTGGAATGAAAAAGAATGAAATGGAAGAAATTGCATCTTTCATAAAACAAGTTGTTATTGATAAAAAGGATCCCAAAAAAATACTTTCGAAAGTTAAAGCATTCAGAAAGGACTATCAAAAAGTCAAATTCTGTTTTGATAATAAATTAGGTGCTTACGAATACGTCAAACTGAGATAAGCCTAGGCATAATCAGTAAGAAGTGATTGATCTCCTTTACTCTTACCAAATACTAATTCAATCTCATCAGATAAAGCATGAATTCTTCCCCTTTGATATTCACCAACATCGTATTTCTCAACCAATCGTTTTGCAAGTTTTAGATATTTTTCTACAGAACCCCTTGTAATTGTGGCAATTAGTTTATGTCCACAAACACATGTTTGAATAAGAGGCATTCGGCGAAATGATTTTCCACAGGCCGTACACCTAAAACTTTGTCTTGCATATGCCCTAAGATTTCCCATTAGGTCAGGAACAAGATGTGTCGAAATAACATTTGAAACGATTTCTGAAGTATTTACTGCATCAATTAATTCAGCATTTCTAACTTGCATGTCAAATTTATCAAGCATAGAACCAAGTGTGGAATATGCACTACGTGATTTTGAAGTAGTTAGAGATGAAGTTGAGTGCGTGAAATAATAATCATAAAACTGTCTTTCAGTTTCAAGACGTGATTTAATAATTTCTACAGATGTGATATCTGATGCCTTGATCTGTTGAAATGTTGATTCAAAAAATTCCAAAGGAAAAAACTTTGAGACTTCAAGATTATGTGCCTGAGGTTGAGATTCATGTGGTAAAACATGTGGTTGAACAAGTAACGGGGCATCCATTAATCCACCTATTCTATCTGAAAGGAATTGTTTTGAGAAGTTAAGAAGAGTGTCCATTAGAAGCATAATAGAATCAGCATCACCATCAGCATCTCTTCTTTTAGCAGAATGCCAATTTGGTGTTGCAAAACAAACATGAGTCTCAGTATATCCTATGATTCGTCCTACTATTCCAACAGAAGTATGTGGAGCTAAACCAATTATTAGATGTCCAATAAGTTCTTCAATATTCTTTACATTGTAAAATGAAGACTTTCCATAGAATTTCTCTAAAAGAACATCGATGTATTTGCATGTTGATACAAGATACTCTCCACTTTCATATGGAATAATTACATCTTGCATACGAATCTCAACTATCTGATCTAAAGATTCAAGGGGTTTTCCATCAATGTCATGAGAATATCCAAGCTCCTTTAGTTTCTCAATTGAAGTTCCGATCCAAGATGGTTTGAATTGAGTTAATGGAGAATTAGTTGCATCCAATCTTACTGTTCCATCTTTGAATGTAGTTAATCCAAAATTTTGCCTTACAAGGCCCTTTTCAAGAGGCTCTGCAATTTTATCCTGATTGATTAATTCTTTTACTCCTTTGAATGGTTCTCTTGCTCGAATTCCCATCTTTTCTTGAGCTAAAAGCAATCTAGTTTTTAGTGGAAATTCTTTGTGAGAATGAGCAGGGGCTTTGCGTTTACATTTTTCACAAAATGGCTCATTAAGAGTATCTCTGCAATTGGAACATCGATAGGTAGTCGATGTCTTTGTACCACAAATAGAACATTTTATGCCAATGGAGGGTTGGTTGCATTGTACGCAATTCCTGTTCAAAATATTAGCGAAAAAGTGTTCAGTTCTAGATGCCTTAAGTAGATCTCTAGTAGGTCCTCCCTTGTCACTTATAGGAAATAATACGTGTGTTGGAGGTTTCATTTGTCTGGGAGCAGCCTTTTCAGGTCTCCCTATTCTAACTCCAACACTTGTTGAGAATTTATTTTTGACTTTAATGCCTGATGAATTTGTTAGGATTTTTGGAACTGATAAATCACTAATTATTGTTTTTTCTCTAAATAATAAATTAAAGAAAATTTTGGCCTCTTGATTTTCTAAGATTATTGTTTTATTTTTGACTTTATGAGGAGTGCCCAAATTTTCAAGAACTTTCTTAATTTGAATTGGGTATTCAATAGATGTTTCATTGAATTTGTTTGGATCTAAAAGTTTGGTAAGTTCTTCTGATGATACTTTATCCCAGAAATACAAGTAATGCGGATGAAGTGGAAACTTGAAGTCAAGTGAAATTTTTAGTGCTTCATCTATTGTAGGTACTCTACTCAAAAATTGATTTAGATATTGTTCATTTGAATTTTGAATTTTTTGCTTTAGTTCCTCTAACCAAAATTCTTCAACATATCCAGAAGGCACCAATGGAGCGTTATTCTCAAGAAAATCTCCAAATGAAATTAGAATATCGCCCAGATGGAGAATTTTTTCTATTTCGTTTTTAATTTCTAGTCCATGTTTTACATCTCTAATTTTTACAACATCGCCATTATTCAGACGAACAGTAGGAGTATCAATCGAGTCAACAAAGGCTACAGTTGCTCCCTTTCCTGGAATATCAATTTTAATTTGAGTCCCTACGGCTATTGTATGATCAAGAATCTCAGCAATTACTGGATGAATGCCGACTGCGGCAAAGCCAGTATTACATGCTCTTCCATATCTTAATCGAAATCCACCCAACTTGTTAGGCATGGACAGGACTGATCTGCCTGTAATTACTTCACGCATTCTTTTAGCAGCAGCGTCTTCCTGATTATCACCAGTCTGAACTGCCCCTTTAAGATCATTGAGCCATTCCCAACCATCCAAATTATACAATTCTATTCTTTTCAGAAGTTTTTTAGATCTTCCAATTAATCCATCATTTAAGACACGTAAGGCTCCACCTCTAACTCTGTCCGTTTGGATACGAGTCATTCCTTTATGATTTACAACCTCATATGGATCAGTATCAACACCAGCCAATTCGACTGGAAGATTAGAGATGACATGTTCAATATCTTCATCCAAAATATGAAATTGAAAGCTACTTGCTTCTCTTTCATAAATTCGTAATTCCTCAACAAATCTACCTGTTTCATCATCAAAGGAGTTAGCTTGAAATTTTGACAAGCCGACTATTTTTCTAACATGATCTGCAATTAGTAGAGTTACTGCAGATTCTGTTCCTCCTGCAGAACGCATTGGCCCTGCAATTGAAACGGAAAGATAATCAGTACCATCTTTGTTTTTTTTTATTTTTACTTCACTAATTCCCTGTAAGGGTGCAATAGTAACTCCTTCAGTAATAATTGCTAACCCTACACGAACTGCAAGATCTAATTTGTCTTCTAAAGAGGCATCTGGAAGGCAGTATTTGCCTAAAGCAATTTCCTTTGCTAAAATTAATGCTGAAAGTTCTTTTCCATTTATTTTTAAAATCTCTCTTAATGGATCGGCAATATCAATTTCATGCATTTTTGCAACTCGATCTGCTAAATCAAATGCAATTCTTGGTTCAATAATGCCTGAGGAATCTACCAAAGTAGATTTTGCTGATGCTGCATGTTCAAATATTGTATATGTCTCTGTTGAGAGACTTGAATAGTAATCAAGATAGTAACTAGGCATCTTAATATCACTAATACGTGAAATTGCGTCATTTTCAGACATAATACAGTTCTATTACTTGCTTCTTTGAATTGCTTTTGCTATTTTTTCGAGTTTTGTGAGACTTCCTCCCTTTTCAAGGAAGGTTCCAATTACTAGAGCATCAGCTCCTGCTTTAACAAGACTTGCAGCAGTTTTTTCGTCTTTGATCCCACCACCAACAATCAAAAATCCATTAAATGCATGTCGTACGGTCTTTACCATTTCAGGCGTAACGTTGGTTTTAGCACCAGAACCTGCTTCAAGATATACAAATCTCATGCCAAGAAACTGAGCTGCCAATGAATATGCTGCTGCAATTTTTGGTTTTTCAAATGGAATTCCTCTTGCTGAACCAATAAACCAAGCAGATGTTCCATCTCCAATCACTAGATATGCTGTTGGAAGTG
>JAOUAE010000081.1 GCA_029861085.1 Candidatus Nitrosopumilus sp.
AGAGATGCCACAGCTACTGCACCTCGTCTTTTGAGTCCCCCAGTAAAAGCAGTTTTAGGTAATCTAGGTTTTGTGTTGCAGTTTGCAGGAGTACTGCTTCTGGTGCCAGCAATTCTTGCGACAGTATTAGAAGATACCACAACTGCTACAGGAATTTACCTCACTACAGTCCTTTTACTAGTTACAGGATTCTTTCTAAATTCTTATGGTGAGAAATCAAGTCTTAATCTACAGCAGGCATCAATTTTGGTCTTTTCAAGCCTGTTTTTGTTATCCCTGTTTGGCACTGTGCCATATCTATACGTCTTTCCAAGTACTGAAACTCCTGTAGAGATATTTAGCAACGCATTCTTTTCAAGTGCTGCAGGATTCACCACCGGGGGAATATCATTATTTGATGAGCCAGAAAATCTAACTCAAAGTTTCACTTTCTATCGTAGTTACACACAGCTTGTGGGCGGAATGAGTTTCATCTACTTGGTAATTACTGCGTTTTATCCAGAATCAAAATTACAGTCCATGCGTGGTTTCATATCTGGAAGAACACTGCACATGAAAGAGCTTTTCTTAACTATTACAATTATTTTTTCAATTTACATTGTAATTGTTGCATCCTTGTTGTATGTATTTGGCGAAAGAAACATTATTGATAATTTTTCATTGGCGATGAGTACCCTTGCAACAGGAGGATTTACACCTACATCTACAATGCTTGGAGGATTAGTTTGGCAGGAACACATAATCTTAATTGGTGCAATGATATTAGGTGCATTGCCATTTACATTCCATTATGCATTTGTAAGAAAAAAATTCCTATCACCAAAATTGGGAAAAGAGGTTTTAACATACTTTGCAATTTTGGGTAGTGCCACCATTCTGTTTATGGGAATTAGCGGATTAGATCCCATGAAAAGTGCATTTTATTCCGTATCAGCTAGTACCACCGCAGGACTTCAAATTGAAAGTCTTGCAGGACTAAACGGTGGAGCACACACCATTCTAATAATTTTGATGTTCATTGGGGGATGTGGATTCTCCACAGCCGGAGGTCTGAAAATATTCAGAATATTCCATTTAAGAGATGTACGGGCACTACTTAGCAAAGTAAGAAGAGCGGAACTGAAAAGCCAGGCAAAAAAAGAAGTCATTTCCACATTGATTATCATTGCACTGTTTCCCACAATCTCAGCAATCACAGGACTGCATCTTGCAGAAATAGAAGATGTGTCTTACCAGGATGCATTTTTCGAAGCAGCAGGTGTGATTACTACCGGAGGACTGTCAGCAGGTGTGATTGATTTCGATACAGATCCTGCAACAAAAATTGTTTTAGGGTTTTTGATGATATTTGGAAGATTAGAGATAATTGCGATAATCTATATTTTTGTTCCCAAACTTAGCTAAAAAAGGATTTAATTCCATTAGAAAAAATTCAAAAGCATGGAAAATATGGTCAAAAGCAGCAACAAAGGAAAAAAGCTGATTGTCTTAGGATTTGTAACGATTGCCATCATATTTTTAATTTATAGCAGATATCAAGATCCAGAACTTTTGACACCTAGTGCAATTGACTCCATACAAAGAATAGCATATGGGTTTTACATTACTCTGGCAGTGTCATTTGGTGCAATAGCATTTGGAATGTACAGATATCAGAAAGAGAAAGTTGAAATCAACGGGAAGGATCTCTCAACAATAATCGCACTGGTAACATGGAATTCCAAATCCCGTAAAATCTTTGTAATTACATTTATCGGCTATGGCATATTCTTTTCATTAGTTTCAGGAACATTGGTGTATCAGCCAGAAGTTAATTTTGCAATTCATTATGGCGCTACAATCCCATCAGGATTTATTGCCCCATGTTGTGACGGACCAGGATACATGCCAAAGATAATCATTTATCTGACTGAACACGTAGGGCTGCAAATAATTCCAATAAATTTAGTATTGCAGGTAACAGTATCATATTTGGTGGGTCTAAATACAGCAATTGCTGTAAGCGCATTTACAATTTCAAAGAAAGGAAGGGGCATGAGTACAGTAGGTGCAATCATAGGACTATTCATCGCCTGTCCAACTTGTGCAGGGTCATTCTTGTCAATATTTATCGGCACAGCAAGTGGGATTGCATTATCAATTGCATTAGCACAAATGCAAACACTATTCATTGCCATATCAATTCCTGTGTTACTTGTTACACCATACATTTTGGCAAAAAAACTACGAAATTCAGATGGTAGTTGTAAAATTAATTTACCTAAGTGAATTTTTTAACTTCAGGAGTTTTATGATTCCCAATATCGTAGCCATCACGTCTCAGAAACTTTAGAGTTAATTTATAAATTATCTCATCATGGTCTGCTCTCTCTAGAATTTCACTCCAAAGAATTTTTCCTTTCTCTTCAATGTATTTTTTAAAATCAGGATTCATAGATTCAGCAGCATCCCTACATTGATCAAAGGTTTTACCATTTTTGTAAGCACGGACCCCTCTATCACAACTATCCATGCTATAATTTCATCAAAATTCTAAATAAACCTAGTTTGTAGGCCTTCAAACAAATACAGGATAGAAAATTACAAAATATGGCTATTAAATCAACCACAGAATATGTGGATTTTTTCATTAATCTCAACATGGGGAAAAATGTCAGCTTGTTGAGTTTTGTAAACAACGAAAGAATGGTACTCAAAGGAAAACTAGAGTACAAAAATTTGGAAAAAGAACCCATCAATAAAGGAATAGAGATCTTAGAGCAATTGATAACAGAGATTAACAAGATTGGAGAGAAATCAGTATTAGAAAAATACCAAAAAAAGGTCTAGGAATAACAATGGACAAGAATTCAGAAATTATCAAAACAGAAATCATAAGAGTGCTTAATGAAAATGGGAAAACCCGAGGAACCGAACTTGCTAAAAGAGTAATATCCAAAGTAGGTAATGAAAAAATAGTATATAGAGAAATCAGTGCATTGGTTGAAGCAGGTGAAATAGAAAAAAAAGTTCACAGTAGGTCACATATCGATTACGAGCTGGTCAATTTATCTGAATCAGTAAACAATCAACTCAAAAATGTACATAGTGAAATTGAAATGATATATGAGGAAATTATCAATTTTGAAATTGCGATAAAGGAAGAAAAATTTACTTTTCAGGAGAGACTAAGATCAACTATCCATCAAATACACTTGGTACAATCAACTGATGGAATCATGAAATTATTATCATATTATCCGGCGTTCAAAAAAGATAAGATGTATTCACAGATTACCAGAAAAATAAGTGATTGTTGGGAATCAATCATGAATGATATTACACATCAGCCAGAAGAGAATTTCCTAAATGAAATTCTAGCAAATTTGAGAATTCCGCATACAGATTCAAAGAATGTAAACTAGGAATTTTTTAGTTTGCTTACAACAATTTTAAAAATTTCGTTATTGTCAAGTAGGATATAGGGCAAATTATTTTCTTCGCAAGCCTGACCACTTTCAGTATCACGAGTAACCAGCATCATGTTGTTTTCCTTAGCATAATTTATTACAGAATAATCAGTTCTCATCTTGTGGCCATCTGCTCGTAATTTCTTTACGCTGTAAGCATCGAACCCCAACTCCCTGAGTTTTTCATCCCAGCCATCATCCATTTCATCAATTAGGATTTTCATGCATCCGGATAATTTAATTCCAATATGAATTATGGCCGTAAAGTTTGATTTAACAAAATAACATCCTAACTCAGAATTTTGTTAATTTGCATTCTTGTCCTTGTGCTCTACATTCAGAACAATAGAGTAAAGGAATTCGGGCTTCCCCTATTTTTTTAAAATTCAAATGTGAATCCATTACATGTCCACAATCAGGATTTTGACATTTTGTGTCTTTATTATCATAGAGTGTTTGAATTGAGGATTCTTCCATAATTTTTTAAATTTTACGGTAGTTAAATTATTATCTAATTTTTTATCATCATACACTATTTCAATATCAAGTGGTAAAATACAACCTACGTTTAATATCCGTCAACTCCGAAAAACAGATCATGAAAAGTCTCATAATACTATCCACGCTAATCATAACTCTAGGATTTGTAGGCACAACATATGCTCAAAATTCAGGAGGAATCGATATTGAGGGTACTTGGTATTTGGGCGAAGGTCTCAAAGATGGAGACTATTTTGAATATACACTGTGTGAGATTGATCTTAATGCATGCTCGCCAATAGAGTTGAAAATTTGGATTAAAGGCGATACCCAAAATGTTAGTGAAATATTGTGGAATGCGCAAATTCTAGTAATTGACGGGGATAAAACAATCAAAGGTTCATGGGGATTGGGGAAAACAGTTCCAACTCCAATACTTTTTGATGATGATTTATCAGACTATGCAGTTGCATTCAAGTCATCAATTGCATGGCTCTCATCTTACGCTACATCAAATGAAAAAGACAGAATTCACGGACCACAAGAGTTCAAGAGTGCGTCATGGGGAGCATTAGGCCCAGTTGGCGGAGGATTAGAGTCATATCTAATTCCAAGTAGAGTTGAATCAATCACCATTCCTGATAGGACAACTGACTCCATAGTTCTTGGATGGTATAATGACAATGATAATGAAATATGGATAGTGGATGATTTTCCATTTCCAGTAAAGGCCTTAACTTTTGCAGGAATTAATTCAGATAGCGTACCTGTAATGTTTGAGTTTAATCTAACGCAATACAAAGAAGGTATCACAGATGATCCATTTGAAAACATTGCAGAGACAATTCAAAAATCAGAATTATTACAATGTCAGAAGGGATTTTTTGATTACACCAGTGGCAGAATATCGACAAACACATACTCCATGATGATTCAATACAACTATGCTCCAGAGTCACCAGTGAAAGGATGTGACATGGATTGGAAGATTAATTTTTACAGTAAATATAACGACATAGAAATACTTGATCAAGTCAATTATGACATTTGGATAGTAGATGAGGATAATAACAAGTTATACTCTTATGCAGAATCCATTGGCAAAGAGAAGTTATTCAACGCGTTTGGTCAAGTAGAGCATGTACTGTCAGTAGAGCAATCGGGATTGGTAAGATATGCAATATTTGTGCACGGTTTAGGACCAGAGGAGCAAGTAGATGGAGAATTGAGCGGATATGCCATAATCGAAATACCAGTTGAAGACAATCCATTACTCAAAGAAAATGCCTATGAAACTAGTACACCGATTCCGGAGTGGATTAAAAACAATGCAAAGTGGTGGGCAGAAGATGCAATTGATGATGATGCGTTTATTCAAGGAATCGCGTTTTTGATTAAAGAAGGAACCATATCAGTCGAATCAACATCACAAAATGAGAAGGATTCTAAAGAAATTCCGGGGTGGATTAAAAACAATGCAAAGTGGTGGGCAGAAGATGCAATTGATGATGATGCGTTTATTCAAGGAATAGAGTTTCTAGTTAAAGCAGGAGTAATTCCAGTATAGAACTTTGTACCAATTCAAAATTAAAAACAACCAGTTATGTACGAAAGAATAATTACAACTTGTAGCGGGATTTATAAAATTAATTTACTATGAGATTGTTAAGGAAATTTATCGATCTGATTTTTGAATTCTATTCAATTTTCAAAAGAATTAACTCATAAATTTTTAGAATTTTTCATGAGAAAAGTTTTTTTGATATATCATTATGCAGATTTGTTAATACCTAATCTTTTTTTTTCTTGTTCTATCACATTCAAAATCTTTTCTCTTAATTCTAGAGAATCATTTCTTTACATTCACATCATATTTTACAATCGCATCCAAGATTATGAAAGTGGAAAAATAATTTAAAAATATGATGCCATGAATGCTGAGAATGCTAAATTTAGTACAAAAAAAGAGTTCGGAATTCATCTTCCAGTCATGTAAGAAATGAATAATATTGATGAAGCTACAACAGATATTCC
>JAOUAE010000082.1 GCA_029861085.1 Candidatus Nitrosopumilus sp.
CAATAAGCTTAAGTTCGTAATTTCTAATTAAGAATTATGAAGCAGGCAACTAAAGGTGCCATAGTAATTGCAATTGCAATTATCGCATTTTACGGTACCATGAGTTTATTGTGGAGATTATGAGAAAAGATCTAATTATGATAATTGATATTGATTGCAAATCATAAAACTAGTTTCTTTTTGGCAAAAATGGAAGCAGTGCTCGAACAAACTCCATGACATTCTTTGTTTGGATGTATACAGTACCTGGACCAATAATTTCCATGACCAGAGCCTCGCCTCCAAACAGAGTTGTCTTAAAACTACCATGTTTTGTTACCCTATAACTTGCAGTAGAGCTTAATGCAACTAGTTGATAATTGTCAATGATCATTTTTTCCCCTGCTTGCAGTTTGGTTTCTAGGATTCCGCCCCAAGCATTGACAAAGATTTCTCCATTTCCTATTGTTTTTAGCATGAACATGTTAGTTCCAAAGATTCCCTTTGTGAATCCCTGCCATTTGGTATCAAGTGTTAGATCACCAGTGGAACCCACAAATGCACCTGATTGAACTATGAATTCCTCATCCACCTTGATTACCTCAATGTCTCCAAGCATATTTCCAGTCAATCCAAGCTTGCAGCTGTCTTCTTGTGCGATAAACTCATTTACAAAAAATGATTCTCCACCTAACGCTGCAGCTTTAAGCGATTTTAGAAAGCCTCCCTTTCTCATTTTGGTTTCAGTGAGGATGTCACCTCGGATGTATACCATGGCCGCAGCTTCCGCAGTCACCTTTTCACCTTTGTTTAGCGTAAATTCGATTAGTCCCATCGGGTTTTTTAGGATCTCATATTGCATGTTTGCGTTTGAAAGGATTGGAATTTAGACATTTCTCCATTTGTTAAAAAATCAAATAAATATCTCTTGGGGACATACAACATTATGGCAAAAAGTATCAGCTGTTCAGATGCTGGAAAAGACTGTGGATGGTCTGCAACAGCAGAATCTGAAGAGGAATTGATGAGCAAGGTTACAGAGCATGTTCTTGCAGATCACAAAGAGATAGAACTCAATGATGAGAGCATTTCAGGCATAAAATCACTCATCAAAGAAGTATAACTATGCAGAACAGGCAGTATTTTTTATTTTTTTAATTTAAACCTGAACCTTTCAAACGTATTTTGATTCTTCTTTTGAGATATTGTAGTTGTTGGTTTTTCTACAAATATTCCCTGTGGGCGATACAAAAGTACAACTAGTAAAATAATTCCAAGTAACAAAAAGTCAAGCCAGACAACATCAAATGGAACAAAACCATCAAAGGAATCTTTGAAAAATATGATAAGCTTACGAATTATCACAAAAATTAATGTTCCAACCATTACTCCCTTGTTGTTTGCAATACCGCCAATCAGAATCATCAAAAATGGCCAAAACGTCCAGCTTGTCCTGTCATAGGCAAATGCAATGGTACCGCCAACATAAAATGCGTATAATGCACCACCTATTGCAGCAAGTCCAGCTGAGATCATGATTACTTTGATTCGAATTTGAGTAGTGTCTTTGCCAAGAGATTCTGCTGCTACTTCATTGTCTCGAACAGCTCGAAGTAGTCTTCCAAGGGGAGAGCGAATTAATCTTTCACTATACACGTATACTGCAATTGCAATCAAAATCATTCCAATAGTAGCTACTGGAAAACGAATCTCATTAGGCAAAAATGACAAAGGATCTGGCACCTGAACACCCAATGTTCCTCCAACTAGCGGGGTAAAGTTATTGCCAACAATTCTGATACTTTCACCAAATGCAAGTAGAGTTATTGCCAAATAATCTCCTCTCAAACGTATTGCAGGGAATGATGTTAGAAGACCCAAACCACCTCCGATTCCTGCAGCAATGCCCAAAGTCAAAAAGAAGACAACAAAACCAACACCTACATTGTCAACTAGCCAAACATTAATCTGCGAAACAATAAGTAAGTTATCTAAAATATAATCTCCTTCTATTCCTGCAAGACTGGCAAAAATTCTACCTGGAACTGATGCTGCTACAAATGCACCTGCACCTACTGCTAGAACCTTTCCAAAGTTTGGAATTCCAGTATATCCAAATTCCAAATTCAGGCTAAGATTAACAATTGCATATACTGCAAATATTGCAAGCAAATCCACAATGAAGACTAGTTCAGATCCTAGAGCCATTTCTCCTCAACCTTGACCAATTAATTCCTGCCAAACCACGTGGTGCCAACAGTAATGTAACTACAATAAACACTAGTGGAACAAGCGGCCTATATGCAATCAACCATGACCCTAGTTCACCAGCTAAAAATCGTGTCCCTAAAATTTCAGTTAATCCTATTAGAATACCGCCTGCAATTGCACCATAAATACTGAGAAATCCACCTACAATACTTGCTGCAAACACACTTGGTATCAACTGTGTCCCCAAGTTTGGATCACCTTGAAACCACAGAGACATCAATGCACCTGCAATTCCTGCAATTCCCCCTCCCAGCAACCAAGACACTGCATAGATTAGCTTGACGTTAATCCCTACTGTTTCTGCTAGATCAGAATTCTGGGTTGCAGCCCTCATGGCAATACCGAATTTTGTTTTCTTTAACATGATATGCAAGGTTATTGCCAAAATTGCAATGGTAAGAGGGGCCACAAAAACTATCAATGGAAATCCCATAAACTCTACATCGTAACTTCTCAGGGTAAATTCCCTGGATGTAACCTGAAATGTCTTTACAATAAAATCTGCAGTTATATTTAGCAGAGCAATCACAACTAGATCAAAAGCCAAAGTAGCAATCATCAAAATCGCTTGTGGTGAGCCTTTTCTAATTAGAGGTTTTAAAATAAACTGATACAAAGATAACGCAACTAGTCCAGATATTACAAACGCAATAGGAATGGCAATGTATGGAACAGCATCCCAAACTCTGGTTGCTATCAATGTAATATAGACACCAATTGTTGCAAAAGACGCATGTGCAAAATTTGGCACACGAGTTGTAAGATATGTGAGTGTTAGGCCAATACTAAGAAGACCTAAAAGACTAGCAAAAATTATTGCATCTGAAAAAATAGGATCAAAGCCCAAATCAATATTTTAAGTAGAAAACCCTTAATTTCTTTATGCCTTGCTAGGTTTTAGTGAGTAACAGTATCTTATCAATTCAAGAAATAAGAAAACAGTTTGGTGGCTTGCTGGTTTTAGATGGAATCAATATGGAATTAGAAAAGGGAAAACTCTATCAGCTTATAGGCCCTAACGGAAGTGGGAAAACTACTCTGATCAATTTGATATCAGGACTTTTCAAGCCCAATGACGGTAAAATTATTTTTAATGACACAGACATTACAAACAAGAATTTGTATAATACATACAAGACAGGTCTTGTAAGAACGTGGCAGATACCACAACCTTTTGTTAGTCTAACCACATTTGAGAATTTTTTAATTTCAAGTAATACTAATGCAGGAGAGTCATTTCTTTTGGCTCCGCTAAAATCAAAATGGAAAAAAGATGAACAAAAAGTAATGGATAAAGCATCAGAGATTATGGAGATGGTCAACCTTGTCAAGCAAGAAGACACGCAGAGCCAGAACCTAAGCGGAGGACAGCAAAAATTACTTGAGTTAGGCCGTGCAATGATGTCAGGAGCAAAGATGATTCTAATGGATGAGCCAATTGCAGGAGTAAATCCAACTTTGGCCCATGAAATATTTAAAAAAATTGTAAAAATTTGCAAAGAACAAGAGATTACTTTTTTGATTGTAGAACACAGACTGGATATTGCATTACAGTATGCAGATTATGTCTTTGCAATGAATAGAGGAAAAATTATTGCTCAAGGAGATCCTGAACATGTAATCAAGGATCCAAATGTAATTGAATCATACCTGGGAGAATAAAGATGTCACAAACCACTACTGATTCCATAATCAATGTAAATCAGCTAGACTCTGGATATGCAAATAGCCACATACTTTTTGGAGTTGATTTTGAGGCAAAAGAAAAAGAGATTACAATAGTAGTTGGTCCAAATGGAAGTGGGAAAAGTACATTGCTCAAAAGTATCTTTGGTCTATGTACAATATACTCTGGAGATATTCAGTTTCATGGCAAAAAAATTACAGGACTTGCACCACATAGCATAGCAAGAAAAAAGATTGCATATCTTCCACAAGTTGACAATGTTTTTTCTAATCTCACAATAACTGAGAATCTTGCAATGGCAAGCTATACACTTGATTCAGAGTCAACATCACAAAGAATTCCAAAAATGTTTGAAACATTCCCGGTGCTGAAAAAATATGAAAAAACAAAGGCAGAAAATCTTAGCGGTGGAGAACGACAGATGCTTGCAATGGCTATGGCATTAATCAGAGAACCAGAGGTAATGCTTTTTGATGAACCTACAGCCAGCCTCTCACCGAAACTAGCAAATGAAGTGTTAGACAAGATCAAGCAACTTCGAGATGAATTTGAAATTACAATCATTCTAGTAGAACAAAATGTAAAGCGTGCACTCAAGATGGGAGATTATGTGTATCTTTATGCAAATGGTAAAGGAGTATTCCAAGGAAAACCTGAAGATCTTTTAGCACATCCCGAACTAGGCAAGCTTTACTTGGGAATTACCTGACTTAGTTTAGTGAAATAGAGTCATCACTTTGAGTGTATTTTCCAAGAGCAACCCAATGATCTCCTCTAATTCCCCATATCTCATAATCAGCTTGGGCCAAATCTCCTGCTTCATTTAGTTTTGTTGGGCCAATTGCACCACTGTAGCTTTCTGAAATCTCAGGTATCTTTGCTTTAATTACGCTTACATCTGTACTTTGAGTTTCAAGCATTGTTAGTCCGATAAGCCATACCACATCATATGATGAATGTACAAAGGTGTTAGGATCTGTACCAAGGGTTTCTGTTAGATGTGCTTGGACTTTTTCATATGTTGGGTTTTTTGATGCTGCAAATTGAACTGTAGTGAATTGTACACTAGTTGAAAAATCAAATCCGATAGGATCATCAATTAGTTTGTGTTCTTTTGTGTTAGCTCCTGGTCCAAACCATCTTACATCGTCTAAGGAATCATGTTCAGATGCTGATTGCATAAATTGTAAAACTTCTGCAAAACCCAAAAACAAAACGGCAACTTTGTCTGTACCATGTTCATCAATATTTTTTTGTACAGTTGAGGCTAACAGTGAAGTTGATGCAGAAAATTCTGGAGATTCTGGATTGTATCTAATTCCGTCTGCTACTTGCCCCCCTCTTTTCTCAAATGAAGAAGTTGCAGCATTACTTAGTCCATCACCCCAAGTGTCTCCTCTCCAAACTGGAACTAGTACTTCAATTCCCTCGTGGCGCATTAGTTGTGCAATTGCAGTTCCCTGGTTTCTATCATCTGGAACTAAACGGAAAACACTATCATTTGGAATAGCTAATGCAGGTGCTGAAGAACAGCAGCTAATAAGCAGCATATTGTTAGAATCAGAATAACCTTTGATGTTTCGGATGTTTGAACTTGTTTCAGGACCTACTACTACACCAACTCCTTTTGCATTTAGTACACTTAGTTTCTCTAGAGCAATTACTGGATTGGTTGCAGAATCTTCTGAGATCATTTTCAAGTGCCATGGTGCGTCTATCTCAACAAGATATTTGTTAAATTCTTCAACTCCAAATTTGGAACCTTCGTAGTTTTCTATTCCATGCGTTGCCAAATCTCCTGTTAAGGGAAGAATCAACCCTATTGTGACTTCTCCTGACAGGCCGGGTATATTCTCAGGAGTTGTTGTTATTGATTCAGTTGTATTGTCACCTTCTATGCTGATTTTGACAACTCCATTGTTGATTAACCACTCTATGCCAACTGCAAATTCATCATCAGTTATACCTCCATTAACCCAAAATTCAGAATTTGTTTTAATCCAACTAGGAATAGTGG
>JAOUAE010000083.1 GCA_029861085.1 Candidatus Nitrosopumilus sp.
CTTCAATTTCTGTAGGACTCTGAGTAACCCAAGAAGGTGTACGAAGTATTGCTGGTCTGATAGAGTGTGATTTTCCATGTCTATGTGTGTGCATTCGTCCCATAATTTGCCTAATTATAGAACAGAATTAAACCTTACTTATACTGATCTCGCATATTGCATCAGAGTTTGGGGTTTAGAATAAAAGTTAAATAAGTCCCCGGCTTCAAATCGAACAGGTAAACAATATGAATACGAAAGTAATCTTAACAGCATCCTTAATCGCTGTAGTATTTACCACGGGTTACTATGCAGAAAATGCAATTGCATTTGCACAATACATGGGTAACGTTGGTGACAGTGGTGAAACTGGTACATACACCCTAGAAGAAGCACTTGAACTTCAAAGACGAAGAATTGAATCAGCTGAAGCAAATCCATCTTCTGGTTCAGGAACTCCGTATCTTGATGCAGGTGGTGTAGTTGGTGCTACACTTATTGCGGCTGCCGTATTCGGTGGTATTGCAGGAGCTTTCTTCATTAGAGGAAGATCTGGTAAATACGCAGCAATGGGTAGAGGATAAGAAAACCTCACTTTTCTCTTATTTTATTATCGTCTCTTAGTGGATACTGATCTCGTACTTTCTGATAATAAAAGAAATGTATATATCGTACAAATAGAGCCAAAATAATATGATTCCTATCGTAGGTACTTTCCTAAGTATTCTGTCTTCACTTACAGGACAATTAGGACCAAACTATGATCCATTATTCTATGATGTAATGCTTTACATCTTCGGAACCATGATGTTTACAATATTCCTTCTTGGAATTATCTCATTCTGGTTACGTGTACACGGTTGGGCTTACAAAGACAACCGTGAGAGATGGGTTGATGAATTAGATAGACACTTTGAAAGAGAAGGTATCGGTCTTATTCCAGACAACGGCAAATATTGGTAAAATTACCACCTTTCATCTTTTCATTATTTTTAATATCTCTCAGTGAAAACTGTAATATTTTTTAGTTCTAAAATTTACAATTTTTCACAAAGTCTGCAATTCTACTTTTCTAGTTCTGGTAGGAAGTCTTTGTCTTTAGATGAATCGTAATCCTTTGAAGTGAAAACTGCTTTGTAGTGGTATTTGTCCTGTATTGGGGTTTTTAGACCATTATCTGACAATCTATCATTTACATAGATTTCTGTTTTTGATTCTTCCATATCTCTAATTTTAAACTTGGAAATGTATAAGAAATGCCCTATTTCGAAATTGGGATTTTCTGTCCATTCTGCATACACTGTTCCATCATTTGAAAGTGTGTAAATGGCTCTTTGGCAATCTTCTGTAATTCCAATATTTGGCTGAACTTCGGCTTTCTGACCGTCCATAATCATTTCAAATGTAAATGATATTTTCCAATTAGTATCCATATCATCAATACAAGCATTATGTGCCTGCTCACCTATCATGGGGTTTACTATTGAACTAGTAAGTAATACTGCGATACCGCCTATGATGGCACTTATCACAAGAAATTTTATTGTTTTACTTCTTTTGTATGGATCTCCCATTCCAGGATATTTCATAGTGATGAATTTGGACAGATTCTTTAAAGTCTTTTCTCTTATTCATACATGATTTCAATTACATCACATTGATCTTGATGGTCTGCAAGAAAATATGTTATCTCATCCGAATCTATTTCAAGCCATTCTGATTCTCCTTTGTATGGAAGATAGTCTTCTACAAACAAGTCTCCGGGACCTGTCATTCTAACTATGATTTTTTCATTTTTTGGTTTTATCTTAAAAGGTAATTTGAGTACTTTACCTCTTCTTTCATTTTGAATGTTGATTTTGTATTTGTCTGAATGAAAATCTATTTCACCAAAAAAATAACTTTGAAAAATATCTAATTTAGTAATGTTGAAACTTAGCATCTTTTCATTATCTTTTTCTAAATGTTAAAACTTAGTTTGTCAAGCTTACGTGACCGTAGTTACAATCTATAAAATGAAAAGGAAAAATTGGGTTGTTTAGATTACTTGCCAGGGTCGTGTTGCAAACGTAATGACATATCCTACACCGATAATAATTGATTGATATGCGATGTTAGTATATGGGATTGGTTTGATAATTGGGTCCCCTTCAACAACTACTGTTTGACCTGGACCGAGTCCTGGACCAACTTTTGCTACATTGAGTTGTGTATGTACGTGGTATACACCTGCTTCAAGTGCTTTGGCTGATAGTGAATAGTCGACGACAGCGTTACCTGCAATATCAAAGACATTGCCTGGTGGATCTCTTGCTAACATCTCCCATCTGTTACCTGCATTGGTTGACTCTGTGAAAATGGATAGCCATCCTCTTAGGTCTCTTTCTACTAAACTGACTAATGTTCCTTGAAGTGTCAAGGTTTCACCAGTTTGTAGGGATTGTCTGTTGAAGGTTTCATCTTCAATTCTAATGAAACGACTCTGGAGTTGTGCTTGGACACCGTGTGCATCTGCAGTTGGAAGTATGGTTTCAACCCAGTTGAAACCTAATGTTCCTAGTGCAAGTACTACAGCTAGTCCAAATACGAAAATTCTTTTTTCGACCATAGTTATCCCTAAGATTTGGAAACAAAACACATCGTTATATGTTTTACCTTAGTAGCGAGGATCGATCCTTTATTCTATGTTAATCATTCATGTTATACAACCAAATCGATAAAAAAATCATATAATTCTTATATTTTAAATTATCCTATATTGAATTTATTTCAAGAATTTATATATATTTATAAATTTTTGAAAAGAAATTTCACTTTTCTAAAACTATTACTTTATATTCAGAAATCACATGATTAAAACATGGCACAGATGCCCGCATTAATCCCAAAAGAAGTTGAGATCCAGAGACTAAAGAAAATCTGGCTCATCGTTATTGCTATGGGTTCAGTTGCTGCATCAGTAGAAGTAGATAACTTCGTTGATGGTTCTTTGCATCAGACCTCTATTAGAGATAGTGCATTTACACCAGCTCACTGGTGGCTATACTCCCACTTCATTACATTACCAATTGGATGGGGAATGGCAGCAGTCTATGATAGAAAAGTTCCAGTTCTTAGAGGCCCAAATAATTCAATGAATACTGGCTTAAAGATGACCATTCTTGGTTACCTTGCAACCATGTTTACAATTGGAGTCAATGAGATGTGGCACTTTTGGTTTGTAGAAGAAATATTTGCAGTACCAAATCACTGGATGTTTAACATGGGAGTCGTAGTGGCTTTCATGGGCGCCTTGGCATACGTAGTTAGAGTATATGCTCGACTCGTAGAACTAGGTGCAGAAACCCCTGGTGAGAATCCATACGTTGCAGAGATGTACAAGATGGCCCTAGAAGGCAAATTGTACAGCAGAGCAATTCCTTAGAAAAAGTGCATTAGCACATTTTTTTCTTTTTTGTTATTTTTTACAGACGTAGATCGTACATATTATCAATTTAAGAAAGACTTAAAAGAATCTGAATTAGAATAATTCCAGAATGACTCTTCCTAAAGGATTTGGTTCTGGCGGCACTGGTGGATCATCAAGTGCTGACGTAGAACGAATGATTGGAAAACGCGTTGAAAACATGACCGGAATGATTACTATTTCATTCTGGGCAGCACTCATTGCAACTTTTGGCGGCACAGCAGCTGGATACTTCTATTATCCATGGGCATATCCAACTGCAAGTGGTCACTTTGCATTCATCGTACTCACAATCATTGAGACAATAGGTTACATCTTCTGTGTTAAAGTCATGGAAGAAGGTTCTAACAAAAACAGTAACGGTATTATTGGCGCTAGTGTTGCTGGTGCAACTGTATTTGTACTGTTTGTATCACTATTCGTTGGTTGGTAACCTGAAGAAACCTCTTCAATACACTTCTTTTTCATTTTTGTTTAGAGTAATAACATCTGAACACATTTCTTTTTCATTTTTGTTCAGAACAACGATCTTCATCACACCCTAAAATTTTATATACAGACCATTTCTTTGACTTCATATGGTCTGGTTAAGACGATGTACACACTACTTATTCATAGTAGTTGTTGCAGTTAACTCAACTCTGTTAACAATTAATGCAGGAGACTACATCTTCTACACTGACTGGGCTTGGACTTCGTACACGGTATTTTCAATATCGCAAACGTTAATGCTAATTGTAGGTGCATGTTATTACTTGACATTTACTGGCGTTCCAGGCACAGCAACGTACTACGCTCTAATTATGACAGTATACACATGGATAGCAAAAGCCGCATGGTTTTCGTTAGGATATCCATATGACTTCATTGTGACTCCAGTTTGGTTACCATCAGCAATGCTGTTGGATTTGGTCTACTGGGCAACAAAGAAGAACAAGCACTCCTTGATACTGTTTGGCGGCGTACTGGTAGGAATGTCTTTACCATTGTTTAACATGGTAAACCTGATAACAGTAGCAGACCCACTAGAAACGGCATTCAAATATCCGAGACCAACATTGCCACCATACATGACACCGATAGAACCCCAAGTTGGTAAGTTCTATAATAGCCCAGTAGCGCTCGGTGCAGGTGCAAGTGCAGTATTGGGATGTACGTTTGCAGCATTAGGTTGTAAACTCAATACTTGGACATACAGATGGATGGCTGCTTGGTCAAAGTGGGACTAATCCTCCAACCTTTTCATTTTATTATTTTTGCTTAGAGGATTCTCTAGATTTCAAAAAAATTTGATTAAAAAATATTGCACAGCTTGTGATCTTTTATTGTCTATTTTGACAATATGTAATTCCATGATAATGATATGTGAAGCAGCAATATGGTCAGATTCTTACAATTCCAAAACCCTTTGTAAAATGGGCTGGTGGAAAACGTCAACTAATTCCAATTTTAAATGAAAATCTACCTAAAACTTTTGGTACTTATTTTGAACCTTTCTTGGGAGGAGGTGCATTACTTTTTCATATGCTAATTGAACGCAATGGACAAAAATGTAGTATTTCTGATCTTAACTCCGATCTGGTATTATCATATACCACTATTAGAGATAGAGCAGAATCTTTAATCAATTCCCTAAAAAATCATGAAAAAAATTATCAAAAAGATTCAAAGTCATATTATTACTCTATTAGAGAAAGCAATCCTAGAAGCCAAATTGAAAAGACTTCACGATTAATCTTTTTGAATAGAACTTGCTTTAATGGATTATACCGAGTTAATAGTAAAGGTAAGTTTAATGTTCCTTTAGGCAAATATACCAATCCAAAAATTGTAAACGAGGATAATCTTCGTTCAGTTAGCAATATCTTACAATCAAGTAGAGTAGATATCAAGTGTCGTGATTTTGAGGCTATACTAAGTGATGCCAAAAAAGATGATCTTGTATACTTTGATCCCCCATATCAACCGGTTAGTGACACTGCAAATTTTACCGGTTACACAAACAAAGATTTTACATATGATGATCTTGCCAGATTGGCAGAACTTTGTATGAAATTAAATTCCAAAGGATGCAGAGTTCTTTTGTCAAATTCTAACTCCAAGGAAGTCACTGATATGTTTTCAACTAAGCCTTGGAAAGTTAACAAGATTAAGGCAAATCGTTCAATTAATTCTAATTCTAAAAAGAGGACTGGCCATTTTGAACTATTAATCAAAAATTATTAGAAGCTTCGAACGGGATCTGAACCCGTGACCTTTACATTACCAATGTAACGCTCTACCAGACTGAGCTACCGAAGCATAAATTCACTCTGAAGAAAATCCTTATAATTCTTCATTCTAAGCAAATTCACTCTAAACTGTTAAATTTCACTCAGATTTTTATCCTTTTGGAGGAGTAATCAAGCCTGGCCAAAGTAAGCACTTGATGCTTTTGGACATGCAGGACTTAAGATCAAATAATGGGTGATCCTGTCTT
>JAOUAE010000084.1 GCA_029861085.1 Candidatus Nitrosopumilus sp.
CTGACACCCCAAGACATTTTAGATTTACAGCAAAATTTCCATCAATAATTACGCATGAAAAGAGACTAGGAAGGATAAATTCAGAAGTCTTTTCATTTTTGGCATCACTGTCTCCGATTTATGAGAAGGTTTCAGCCCTAGTTTTGCAACTGCCACCATCATTGTCATTTGAGGAGGCAAAACCAAGATTGGAAGAACTCTTCGACATACTGCCTGATGATTTTGCATATCCGATTGAAGGAAGACATGAATCGTGGTTTTCAGAGGATGCAATCACATATCTCAAACAAAACAAACATTGTCTTGTATGGAATGAAGTTGCAGGTGTAAATAATCCAATGCCAGTGACTTCAAACTATCTTTATGTTAGATTGATTGGAGACCGGTCCATTCCAGATTCAGAGTTTGGAAAAGTTACAAAAAACAAAAACATCTTGATTAAAAATTTGGCAAAAAAACTTCAAGAAATTAAAGACATTCCACTTGCATTTGTAATGACTAACAACCACTTTGAGGGATTTGGTCCTGCTACTGCAAACTCCTTGAGAATGCATCTCGGAATGCGGGAATTGATTTGGGAAGAGAAGAAACAAAAAACATTGGGAAGTTTTTAGAAACAAAAATTGTTAAAAGATCAAGCACGTATTGAGAAATTTCTACACGTTATCCATCTAAGCAATAAGATGCTACATTGTATATCGATATTTTCAATACCTAAGGTGATGAAGATATTGTAGTAGCGCCAAGTTCTATGGCCTCACCAAAATAATATCCAGACAAAATTGTTCCAGCGGACCAGATACAAGAACCTGCAAATGTGTATATTACAAATTTTGGAATTTTCATTTTTAATAATCCTGCGGGAACTGAAATCATTTCTCTCATTACGGGCACCATTCTTCCCAGAAATACTGCCTTGTCCCCATATTTCTCAAACCAAATTTCAACCCGTTCTAATTTTTTTTCTGATATCTTGACATATTTCAGATAGCGAAGTAAAAAAACTCGTCCAAGCTTTAATGCGATGAGGTAGATTGCAGAAGTTCCAATGGTAGCACCAATGCCGCCAAGAATAATCATCGGGATTAGACCAATCAAAGGAATCCCTTGTTGGGAGGCCAAAAATCCGGCTGTTGGAAATATGGCCAAAGTGGGAATGGGTGGAACTATAGTCTCAAGCAGGGCTGCCAGAAATATCCCTTCATAGAGATGATCTCCTAAAAAATCTGCAATCCACACCAGAACAGAATCAAATGGCTCCATTTGTTTCTGGCAATGAAATCTTACTAAACTACTTTACGAGTAGAAGCTAAAAGAGGCCAGTCATGTTTAGTGCTTGTAAAAAATTCAAGGCTTGAGAAAAACCTTCAGAGTGTCTGGTTTTTTTGCACGCTCTATTGCCTCTAAAAAGTTCTCCAATGGAAAAATGGAGTCAACCATGGAGTCAACTGAAACAGTTCCACTTGCAAGTGCATCTATTGCCGGTTTGAACAAACCGCACCTGGATCCAATCAAAGTAACTTCATTTATCACTACTGGCGTCAAGTCCAAATTTTCCTTGGACGCTATAGTTGATTTTAACACTACAGTTCCACGAGGTTTTATCAATTTCATAGCATCTGAGAATCCAGAATTACTTCCAGTGGCTTCTACCACTAAATCAAAAGATTGTTCATCAGTGGGTTCTATTCCAATCTTGATTTTAGTTCCGCCATTAACCAAACTCTCCAGTTTACTTTTGTGTCTACCAAAACATGTAATGTTAGAGCATGTTAATTTTAAAACTTGAATGATTAGCTGAGCTAGTCTTCCATCGCCAACCACTGCAACACTCCATTGTGGTTGTAATGACACCTGTTCTTTAATCTCAAAAGCTGCAGCTAGAGGTTCAACAAACACTGCCTGCTCATCAGTAATTGAATCAGGAATTATGTGTAAATTTTTTTCAGGCAATGAAAGAAATTCGGCAAAAGATCCATCGCGTTTTAAAATTCCAAGCACTGTCCTGTTTGGACAATGTCTCTCCATTCCTTTTTCGCAGGAATTGCATTTACCACATCCAGCGTTGATCTCACCTACAACCCTTTTTCCAACCAATTCAGGATTACTAGATTTTTCAACTGTTCCTACAAACTCATGACCCAAAATTCCAGCATATTTCATGTAGCCTTGGATAATTTCCAAGTCGGTTCCACAAATTCCTGCCAAGTTTACCCTAACTAATGTTTCATCGGAGTTTGGTTCAAGGTAATTTTCATCAAAAGTCATTTTCTCTCCATCAAAATAGGCAGCATTCATGATTGAATAATTGCCAGCATCCAATTTTAAAATAATGGAACTTTCAGAAATTAAAAGGCGAGTTTTAAATAATTTTATAGAAATAGAAAACCATGCCAAGGGTTTCTCACTTTGATATTCCAGTAGATGATCCGAAAAGAGCACAAAAATTCTACAAGGAAGTATTTGGATGGAAATTTAAGAAATGGGACGGTCCAATGGATTATTGGATGGCAAAAACTGGAACCAAGGAACCTGGAATCGACGGAGGAATGTCAAAAAGAATGCCAGGTCAAATTGGAATGACAAATACAATTGATGTTCCGTCAATTGAAAAGTTTTCAAAGAAAATCATGGAGAACGGAGGACAATTAATTATCCCCAAAATGGCGATTCCAAAAGTCGGATGGTTTGCACAATGTATGGATACCGAAGGAAACATGTTTGGAATCATAGAAATGGATGAGAAAGCAGAATAACAACACCACCTAAATTAATAATCAGAAAGATTACAAATTTTCAATTGAGCTACAGATTTTTAGATCATGCAACTGACGCAATAATTGAGGTTACTGCAAAAGACATCAAAGAAGCATTCTTGGTAGCAGCTAATGCAGAAATCAATCTTACACTTGATCAAGATAAAGTAGAGGAGAAAGAAGAGAAGGAATTTTCAGCCAATGGAAAGGACCTACGATATCTTTTGTTTAGCTGGCTTGAAGAAATACCGTTTGTGCTAATTACCGAAGGATTTGCTATAAGAAGATTGGAGTTTGACATTGAAGAAAATGACGGCTACAGGATTAACGCAAAAGCATTTGGTGAAACATTGGATGTCAAAAAACATAATTTCAAAGTAGAGATCAAAGCCCCCACATTTTATGACATGGAAATAAGACAGGATAACGGTGTATACATGAGATTTTTGCTTGACTTGTGAGGTTTGTGAATATTTCTTTGCAATTTCCTAGAAGAAATTATACGTATTTTTTAAAAGGGTGTTACCTGATGATTCAACATGTTAACCAGACTAGCAATATTGATAGTTTTTGGAATTTCACTTGTAATTATTACTCCAGCCCATGCAGATGTTGAATCGATATCTCTTGGAAAATCATTTTACATAGATGAGGAAAAGATTGAATTTGTTGGAACTGAAGGAGATGGATACCAACAAGTGTCAGTAGTTATCAAAAGAGGTGGCACCACAGTAATGATGTTAGGAGATCCTGCATCAGATGAAGATGGATCCTTTGCTACAATTCCCAGGCCAGTAGATGACATTTTTACCTCAAGTGGAGCTTATGAGGCAATTGCATTTACATCAACTCAAAAAGTTGCAGATGGAATGATATTGAATTTGGAATATGACGGGGAACGAGTTACAGAGGTTGCAGATTTTGTTTTAGCTTTAAAATCAATTCCAGACTACTCAACTGATATAGAAAAGACGATTACATTTACAGCAAGCATTACTGACAGTTCCGTTAAAGATGTGGTTTTTAGTTTAGATAATGAACCATCTGGAGCTACAATAGATTCAGAATCTGGAAAATTTGTTTGGACACCATCAAAATCACAGGGAAACATACAAGATGTGTATTATACTTTTGACATTATTGCAACTAAAGGAGCTCAAGAGGACAAAGAAAAAATTACAATCACTGTAAAACAAGCATATGTTGAACCAATTAAGGAACCAGAACCAATCAAAGAACCTGAACCTACATCAACTACGACACCAGCAGAGCCAAAGGATTTAGGAATCGCATCCTTTGTAGATAAAACAAAAGATCCGCAAAGCTACGTTGACAGGTACAACAACGAGGCAACCTACAAGGAATGGTTTGATGACAACTTTACAGAGTATGATTCAATTTATCAGGCAGTGGGACTAGAAGAACCATTGCTAATTCCAGCTGCGTTTGTGGATGAGACAAAAGATCCGCAAAGCTACGTTGACAGGTACAACAACGAGGCAACCTACAAGGAATGGTTTGATGACAACTTTACAGAGTATGATTCAATCTATCAGGCAGTGGGACTAGAAGAACCTAAAGTATTGGCATCGTTTGTTGATCCAAATTTAGATCCTCAATATTATGTTGACAGATACAATAAGGAAACCACATACAAAGAGTGGTTTGATGAGACATATCCCGACATTACAATTTATGAGGCAGTGGGACTAGAAGAAGAAGAAATTATTGAAGAAGAGTTTGGAGAGTGTGGAGAAGGAACAGATCTTGTTGATGGAATGTGTGTAATTGTTGATAATCCCAATGGAGGAGGTTGTTTAATTGCAACTGCAGCATATGGCTCTGAGATGGCACCGCAAGTACAAATCCTTAGAGAAATTCGTGACAATCAATTAATGAGTACTAATTCAGGTTCATCATTTATGACAGGATTTAACCAATTGTATTACTTGTTCTCACCAACAATTGCAGATATGGAAAGAGAAAATCCAGCATTCAGAGAAGCAGTAAAAATTGCAATAACACCATTGTTGTCATCACTGTCAATAATGTCACATGCTGAATCTGAATCAGAGATTCTAGGATACGGTATCGGGGTATTATTATTGAATCTTGGAATGTATGTGGCTGCACCGGCAATGCTAATCTATAAAGCCAGAAAATACATCCGAATCTAAATTTTCAACAAATTAAATTTATCGTCTAATTCTATAGGTTAGTGTCATTGATCTAAAGATGCGTATAATTTGATCCAATTTCTTAATAACGTTGCACCTTATTTTTTAAAAGTAGCATGATTAGTAAGTCTCTATTTTGTTTGTTATTTGGAACAATGATTTTAAGTGTATTTGGTTTTTCTCAGTTTTCATTTGCTGATTTATCATTTTCAGACGAATTCAGTTCTGTAGGAGATGATGATGATGAGTTTGACAAACCAACTGACTTGGCAATTAGTAATGATGGAGAAAAACTCTATGTTGTTGATAGTGAGAATAACAGAATTAAGATATATGATTTGACAGGTGGCAGCAACTGTCCAAGTGGAACTGATGAGATTATTGATGATGAGGTGTGTTTTGATGATGACTTTGGTTCCTCAGGATCTGGTGACGGAAGATTTGATATTCCAACTGACTTGGCAATAGACAAAGACAGTGGGGACATCTATGTAGTGGACTCAGATAACAACCGTGTACAAAGGTTCCAACCAGATGGGGATTTTGACAATTTAGAGTTTGGTTCATCCAGTAGTGGTGATGATGAATATCTAGGGACACCCAGTGCAATTGCAGTACACAGGTCATCTAACTTTATCTATGTGGCAGACTCTAGTACTGATTCTATTTCTGTCTTTGATGACGATGGTGATTTTCAATTTAGTTTTGATGATGATGATTCAAACGACAGATTTGACAAACCAGCAGGTTTGGTGATTGATGAAAGTGAGGATATTCTGTATGTTGCTGATACAGGAAATAACAGAATTCGAATGTTTGAGTTGACTGATGGTGATAACTGTCCAAGTGGAACTGATGAGGTGGTTAATGATGAGGTGTGTTTTGTAGATG
>JAOUAE010000085.1 GCA_029861085.1 Candidatus Nitrosopumilus sp.
GAATAAAAGATCGTTTAGGTAACAAAATATCTACATTTTCTATTTTTTGCTGATTAATTACGGATAACAATGCGGCTTTAGATGCTGCAGTTGCAGAACTCCCTGTAGTGTAACCTGTCTTTAATTTTACCTTCTCTTCTTCCATGCATGACATATTCATTTTATGGTATTAACTCTTATTTCATCAATTTCAAATTCAACCAAATAGATTTAAAATTAAAACTAACTTTCTTCCATTATGGTCAAATATCCTAAGATTGTCGTTACAGGAGCAAGTGGTTTTATTGCAAAAAATCTTAGAAAATATTTATCTAAACAAAATATTGATTTGATTTCAATATCTAGAAGTGATTTTAATAAATTTAATTGTGAATCTAAAATCATCTCAAAAAACTATAATGAAAAAAATCTTCTTCAAAAAATTAAAAATTCAGACGTATTGATTCATCTTGTTGGAATAGGAAAACAGTCTGTGAAAACTGATTATGACATGATAAATACAGAATTTACAAAACATATTGTAAATCTGAGTAAAAAATCTAAAATTAAAAAAATTATCTACTTTAGTGGTCTGGGAGTCTCTCCAAATACATCGTTAGGTTACTTTATTTCAAAATATAATGCAGAAAAACAAATCATTGACTCTGGCTTAGATTACACCATTTTCAGACCGTCATACATTGTTGGAAAAGATGATCTTTTTACAAAATATCTAAAAAAACAAATTAAGAATGGAGAAATTATAATTCCAGGCTCTGGCGCATATTCAATTCAACCAATTCATGTGACCGATGTAGTAAAAATCATTTTTGAGGCTATTACTGAAATGAAATTTAATAATAAAATCATTGATCTTGTTGGGCCTAGTTACGTTACTTTTGAAAAATATGTAAAACTCTTCTCAAAAGGAACTAAAACAAAAATAAGAAAAATAAATTTGGAAGACGCATATTATGATGCCATAATTAATCCAAAATCTGATTTTGGAGTTGATGATCTCAATATACTAATTGGTAATTTTAAGGGAAATCATGAAAAGTTAAGGAAAATCTCTAAACTGAAATTCCAATCCGTAATAGACCTATTAGAGTCCGGCAGATTGCTTTAATGTTTCAGATTTGTCAGTTTTTTCCCAAGTGAATTCTGGCTCATTTCTTCCAAAATGACCATAAGATGCTGTTTTTTTGTATATTGGTCTCTTTAAATCCAATTTTGAAATGATTCCTGACGGTTTCATATCAAAATTCTTTCTGACTAAATCCTCAATCTGACTTTCAGGAATTTTGTTTGTTCCAAAAGTATTGACATAAAGTGATACGGGCTCTGCAACTCCGATAGCATATGCAAGTTGGACTTCACATCTATCAGACAATCCTGCTGCTACCAGATTTTTTGCAATATATCTGCACATGTAACATGCAGATCTATCTACTTTTGATGGATCCTTACCTGAAAAAGCCCCTCCACCATGTCTTCCAAATCCGCCATAACTATCAACAATAATTTTTCTTCCTGTTAATCCTGCATCTCCATGTGGACCGCCAATTACAAATTTTCCTGTAGGGTTAATGTGAATTTTAATATCATCATTCCATAGACTTCCTAAGACTGGCTTGATGACTTTGTCAATAATTTCCCTTGAAATTTCCTCTTGAGAAACTTCTGGTGCATGTTGTGTTGAAATTACTACTGTTTCAATCTTAGTTGGTTTGTTGTCTTCATATCTAACAGAAACTTGTGTTTTTCCATCAGGTCTTACCCAAGTAAGAACATTATTTTTTCTAACATTGGCTAATTTTTGTGCAAGCTTTTGTGAAAGTAATATTGGCATTGGCATTAGCTCTTCTGTTTCATTTGTGGCATATCCAAACATCAATCCTTGATCTCCAGCCCCTTGCTCTTTGTCTTTAGTAGCTGTGACACCCTGACTAATATCTGGACTTTGAGAATGAAGACGTAAAGTCACTTCACAAGATTCAGTATCAAACATCAGATCTTTATTGTCATATCCGATCTCTCTGATTGTTTTTCTGACCAGTTCCTCTTGAGCTTTTTTATCAAAATTTGCTTTAGATGTCACTTCACCTGCAACTGCTACAAAATCGGTAGTAACCATTGTTTCAACAGCAACTCTTGAATCTGGATCCTGTCGAAGGTACTCATCCAAAAATGCGTCAGAAATATTGTCACATATCTTGTCTGGATGACCTTCTGTTACTGATTCAGATGTAAATAGAAAATTATTGGTCATAAAACCACACTTGTAACTAAAGTTCGTTTTCTAGTTTGATAAACAATACATTGTTGCCTCTTACGATAACTCTGCCATAATTTGCAATTGTTTTACCGTCATGAATCTCTTCAGCGTCAGTCATAATCAAATTCATATAAGAATCGACATTGTCCATTTTTCCTTTGTATTCGACTTCGTTTTTCAGTCTTACAGTAACTTTCTTCTTTGTACTTTTTTGAAGGGTCGTTAGAGGTCTTTTTGCGCTGCTTGATTGGGACACTAATTGTTCACTTGTTTTGCAACCTTGTTCTCTAGCATAAAAGCCTTACCTCTTTAGTAAAGATTGAAATTCCTTAAATTTTTTCTTCCTTTTCTAATAATTATACAAATGATTTCTACCGGTTTACAAAAATTAGACAAATTCCTGTCTGGAGGAATTCCTGATGGTATAATTGTCGATATTTTTGGTGGACGCGGATCTGGAAAAACTCTATTATCATTTCAATTAATGATAAATTCAATCAAAAATGGTGGCAATGTTTTGTATTTGGATACGTCAGGCGGATTTAGACCTGAACGAATCTTAGAAATTCAAAAAAAATTAAAGATAGATATTGATTTACTTGAAAAAATAACAGTATCTAGAATTACAAATACTTCAGAACAAATCAAATTGTTGCAAAATATTGCAGAAAATAATTTTTCTTTAATAGTAATTGATAATATCACTGATTTGTTTTCTTATGAGTACCAAAGTGATGAATCCGTTTTTGAAAAAAACTCATTATTTATGAAATACATGCATGAATTATCAAAATTTGCAATTACAAATAAAATTCCAATCGTTGTTACTAATATGATTAGAACTATGGATGATAAAGAGGTTGAACATATGCAAAGTGCAATTGATCCATTCACGCATATCAAAATTCATCTTTTCAAAAACTCGTCAAACTTTACCGGTGAAATCTATTGGGCATTGAAAAAAGAAAAATTTTCTTACACGATTACGAAAATTGGACTTTTTGATGATACTGAAGATTTTTAATGCTCTATTCTTGAGTTAAATAATGACGGGACTTTTTGATTCAATTCCAATTATTATTATAGTTTTATTTGCACTTGGCATAGTCGGTGTAATTGTTTATGAAAGATCAAGATCAAATGATACGATCAAATCAAGTTCTTGATTCTTTATTTGGAAAATTTGGATTTTCTAAGCTGACAGAAATTCAGAAAAAAGCATCGCCAATAATTTTACAAAAAAAAGACTGTCTTGTTATTGCACCAACAGGTTCGGGAAAAACTGAATGTTCAGTCATCCCAATCTTTTCACTTTTAAAAAATTTTAAAAAAACTGGAAAGATTAAAACCCTTTACATTACTCCTTTAAGGGCATTAAATCGTGATGTCTTTAGAAGAATTACAAAATATGCGCATGCAAATCAACTAACGATTGAGATTCGGCATGGTGATACTAGCCAAAAAGATAGAAAAAAAATCACTGAAAATCCACCGGACATTCTAATCACAACTCCTGAAACTCTAGTAATTCTTTTAACACAAGTCAAAATGCTTACCGCATTATCTGATTTAGAATGGATTGTAATAGATGAGGTACACGAGCTGTTATCCAGTGAAAGAGGCTCCCAACTGTCATTAAGTATTGAAAGATTGGAATTAAACTCAAAATTTCCCCTTACAAAAGTTGGATTGTCTGCAACAGTTGGAAATTTTGATGAAGCAGGAAAATTTGTCGTAGGTACCAAACGAAAATGTGCAATAATTAGAGATACGTCCGTACGAAAATATGATGTAGAAATAAAGTATGTTAACGGAACAATTTCTGATGTAGCAGAAAAAATTATTGAATATGTATTGGAATTAGATTTGGATTCGCCCATACTTCTTTTTACTAATACCAGGGGGGAAGCTGAATTTTTAGCATCAATATTAAAAGAAAAATCTTCCATTCCAATTGAACTGCATCATGGTTCTCTCTCAAAAGAAGTAAGAGAAGAAACTGAACTAACTTTACGTGAAGGAAAACGTGGCATTGTGGTATGTACATCTTCTCTAGAATTAGGATTGGATATTGGATCCGTTGAATTAGTAATTCATTATGGTTCTCCAAGACAAGTATCAAAATTTGTTCAAAGAATAGGAAGAAGTAAACACAATCGTGATGCATCAGCTCAAGGATTAATCATTACAAATAATCCTGACGATGAATTTGAAGCACGAGCCATACTTGATCGTATTGAAGAAGGCTCAATAGAAGAGCAAAAAATTCATGATGGTTCTCTTGATGTTTTAGCTCATCATCTAGTTGGACTGTCAATGCAAATTGGAGAAATTTCAGTTGAACAAGCTTTTGATTTAGTAACAAAAGCTTACTCCTTTAGAAATTTAAAAATTGAAGATCTAGTAGACGTATTGGATTTGCTTGATTCTAACTATTTGATATTTTTTGATAGAACAAAAATGACTTTTTGGAAGAAAGGACGCTCATTCAAATATTATTTTGAAAATCTCTCGACGATTCCTGATATTCTAAAATTCAAAGTTTTTGACAGTGTTGGCAAAAAAATCATTGGATCTTTGGATCAAAGATTTGTAGGTGATTTTGGTGATTCAGGAAATATCTTTGTACTCAAGGGCTCGCAATGGCGAATACTAAATGTTGATGAAAAATCATTTAGTGTCAATGTTGAACCTTTCAGGGGAGGAGGAATCACAGTTCCATATTGGGAAGGGGAAAGTATTCCTATTGATTATAAGACTGCACGCAAGGTAGGAAATTTTCGTAGTAAAGTCAAGAGTGGGAATTTTACATTGACGAATAAGATAATTGAAAAATTAAGTTTTGATAAAATTCCTGATGAGAATAACATAGTAATTGAATCAAATAGATCTCAAGGCTCAATCGTAATACATTCTTGTTTTGGAACCAAAATCAATTCTACATTATCAACACTGCTTTCCTCAATGCTTTCCTCCATGCTGGGATCTGTAGTTGATTCCCGTTCTGATGGTTACAGAATAGTTTTGTCTTCCCAATCTCGCATTTCAGAGAAACTTTTCCTTGAAGTACTAAAAGATGATTATGATTTACAATCAATTGTCAGTGCATCATTGACTGGAACTCATAATGTAAACTGGAGGACATGGTGTGTTGCAAAAAAATTTGGTGTAGTTGGTCGCGGTGCAATATATGAAAGAAAATCTGCTCGATTCTTGTATGAACGGTATTCTAAAACAGCTCTTGTACATGAAGCTCTACGTGAATTGTTTCATGACAAGTATGATCTTAAAAACTCTGACAAAATTCTAAAAAAGATTAAAGACGATGAAATTCATGTTACTTGGTTTGAAGTTGATCAATTTTCAAAGCTGGCAGAACCCATCTTAGATCATACTGCAAAATATTATTCATCTCCGGCAAATCTTGACAAAGGCATCCTTGATCTTGTTAAAGCCAGACTTGAAAAGACCAAAC